>NZ_JBKORL010000089.1:0-189313 GCF_047314525.1 Shewanella sp. BJSY2023SW007
TCGTATGAACACTCTTCATCGAGTTAAATCGTTTTGTCGATTTCTCAATGCCTGTGAGTGTCCACACAGATTGCTTGATATATTGTTAAAGAGCAAAAGAAGCCAGCCAAGCATTTCAACTTAAAGCATTCGATGCTTGAATCTTTGACTTCCAGACCCTGTCGCGGGTCAGTGGTTGCGCATTATAGGGAGCCTGAATTTTTGCGCAACCCCTAAAAGGCGATTTTTCTTATCAAAGCCTTCGAGTGATTACTATTACACCAAGAAGTCCGATAATCCGCCAAATTAGGCCAGTGATGCCAGATATTTAGGTACATCGGCAATGCTATCCAGTACTACGCTCGCCTCATCCATGGCTTCCTGAGTCACCTCTTTGCCACTTCTGACCAGGATCCGCACCGGGATCCCCGCCGCTTTGGCGGCGCGCATATCATCAGCCTTGTCACCAACCATTACACTGGCAGCAAGATCCAGCTTAAGAAAACTGGCAGCACTGTTGATCATTCCTGCCTTGGGTTTACGGCAGTCACAATCCTGCTTGTATTCACCTATGCCCTTCTCCGGATGGTGCGGGCAGTAATAGATACCATCGAGATCCACGCCCTTGTCGGCAAAGTTCCAATCCATCCATTCAGTCAGGCTGGCAAACTGCTCTTCAGTGTAGAGCCCACGGGCAATCCCCGACTGATTGGTCACCACCACCAGCTTATAGCCTTGTTGCTTCAACGCCAGGCAAGCATCGAAGACGCCTTCGATATATTCAAAATCATCTATTTGATGTACATAGCCGTGATCGACATTGATTACACCATCTCTATCCAAAAAAACCGCTCGGTTCACTGTTTGCCTCCCAGAAAGCGAATGGCGATATTATTCCACTCATTGCGGCAAAATGCACTGTGAGAACAGGCTTATGTTGTGAGCTTGACGGCAGAGGATAAGAAAACCCGGGCATTGGAGCCCGGGATAAGTGCCTCACCCGGATGTCTGATGCTCGGGAGCACGCCCGCAGGGAGGCATCAGACTTCCGGGCTCAGCATGACCATTCAAACGGGTCGTAGTCTGCGAGCACTCTGGCATATTCAGGACTCAGACCATCGGTGGAGAAGTAATACCCCTTGCCATCGTTGCCTATGTCATAGCGTATGTCGTCATATTCCGGCATCGCCAGCAACTGTTGTCGCAGCGCTTGCTGCGCTTCGACATCCAGGCTATAAGGGGGATACCCCAAAACCGAAGCCTCAAGCACAGCGGTATGGCGACAACTGGCTTCGCGGATCTGCTGCGCCAGGGTCGCGGCAACCTCGCCGCGTTGCAGTGCCAACCAACGGTTGGCATAGCTGTCGACCATGTAACGGTCTGAATAGAAAAAGTGTTCTCCCTCTGATACACGCATCTTCAGATCCCTGTGTTCAGGCGCCAGGATCAAACGGATATACTCTTGTACCGCATCCACAGCCTTCTCTGTGTCATCCCCTGCCACAGCCAACAGCTGCGGCAGGGAAACCAGACGTCCGTGCTGGCTGAACAACCGGATAAAGTCCACCAGTTCCAGCATGCTTTATCCCGGCAACAAGCCACGGGCCTCCAGCGCATCGGCGGCATAACCCAGGCCGAATTTTTCCAGGGTTGATCTCAGCGGTGCCCCGGTTTGCCTGTCCCAACCAAAATCGTCATAGAACATATCCAACGCCTTTTGAATATCGTCCCTGTCCATCTTGATGGTGCCTTCATCGCCGAAGGCTTTGTCGGGATCCAGGTCGTAAACCCAATCACTGAGCACATCGTGCTCATTGCGCATATTGATCTCATTCATTTGAATGATGGTCAGCGCCCGGTGCAAATGCAGTACCCGCTCGGCCATAAAGTCGAGCTCAGTCTCAGTCACTTCTTTACCTGTGACCAAAGAGAACATCTGGGATTCTATGGTGCTGTCTCCGCGATAGTTACGATTCTTGTCCGGCGAAGCCAGCAAGGGGAACATCCAGTTACAGAGAGTCAATGAGTCGTGCAGCACATTTTTCACCAAAGACCACTTGGCGAACTTAACCTTGGCCGGGTTTATTGGGGTATACCATTTCACCTTATCAAAGGCCCCTTCGCCCCAGAATTCGGCGGCTATGGTTTCTATCATATCCTGAGGCAAGCCACAGTTAACAATATTGATATGGGAGTGACACTGAGCATCGCGGTTGAACACCATGTTGATCAGGGTGCCCACCTGCCCTGCGGTCTCACTGGCATGGTGCACAGCGGCGTTGGTCTTCTTATTGAAAATTTTCACCGAGGATTCTTTGTGGATATCCCAATAACCGAGATCCGGATTACGTCCATCCAGTTTCCAGCGCTCAATGAGATCCGACATGCCATCGGCCATATGGGCAATTTCCCCTTCGCGATAGGCGATACGGCGGTAAAAATCGATAAGAAACGCCGGATCTTTCTTGTCCCACAGATCCCATGGGATGCTGTCAAACTCCTCTTTAGGCAACAGATATTGGAACATATCGTGTTTTTTGAGGTACTTGAACAGGTGCGAAATCAGACCATAGTTACACCAGATGCCGTAATCGTCGATCAAGTTACCACCCAGCGCACCTGTCATAGCATGTTCTTCCGAGCCCTTCTTGGTATCCATCAGATACTGAGGCGCCAGGAATCCCATGCAGACGTTGGAGATATGTTCGCTCTTGCGACCATATTTCTGTTTCAGCTCAGGCACCTTTAGTTCACAGAAGCAGCGAATGGGGCAGGCATGGCAGCCACCGGTACGCTTCATCCATTTGTTGGCGTACTCTTCACCGAAGTACATCTCGGCCATTGAGGTACGGAAGCCTACCTTGTTACGTTCATTCCAAGGCACCTCGCCCAGCTCAATCTGCTGATCCGATTGCCCCCATTTAAGTCCGGGACGCGCCTTCCAGCGGCTAATACCATTGGAATATTCGGCCCAGGACTGCGGAGTAGAAGGCACAACCCCTTGGTTATTGGCGCCTATAATCCCCAGAATATGGTCATCGAGCCGACGCATGTTGGTGTTATCGGCGGCAATGGCCACAGCCCCTGTACCTATGATGCCTATCCCTTTGAAGTTCTTTGACCCTAGTACAGCTCCATGGCCTCCGGCAGAATGTCCACCCTGAGTCATAATCACTGACAGGGGCACCTGATTCTCCCCCGCCTGGCCTATGGCAGCCACCTGGGCATTGGGGCCCATCATTTCGGCTATCATGGCGTGGGTATCAAAAATCCCCTTACCCCAGAGCGCGGCGGCTGATTCCAATGTAACTTTACCGTCTTCAACTCTGAGCCATACCGGTGCAGCGGCGCGACCTTCAATGGCGATGGCATCAAATCCAGCATATTTCATTGCCGGTGAAAAGTGACCACCGAAATGTCCATCAGAAATCAGATGATCTTTAATCACTGGGCTGCGGGAAGTAATAGTAGTACGACCAGTACAAATCACCCCGGAACCGGTTAATGGTCCGGCGGAGAATACAATAATATTTTCAGGGTCTGTGGCCTTAATATTATCTTTATGGCCATCCCAAAGAATCTTATAGCCTATCCCCATACCACCAATATAATCATGATACTTATCGGTTGACTCTGTTGTAATATCACCGGTTGTTAAATTAACTCTTAATACTTTACCGGCCCATCCGCCAAGTTTATCTGTCATTTTCTATTACCTCATTAACCGATCAGGCCAGTATATTTTTCATATTGTTCGAGTGCAGCTTCCGCCTGTTCCCAGGTATAAAACTTAATCGCACCGGTTGGACAAACCTGGGCGCAAGCCGGTTCGCCCTGACACAGATCACACTTCACGGCTTTCATTTTGCTACGCACAACTTTGATCACTTGTTGCGGACATTTATCGGCACAATAACCACAGCCGACACAGCGCTTTTCATCTATCACTTTAGCGCCGGTTTCCGGATGAGTTGAAATAGCCTGCTGCGGACAGACCTCTGTACAAACCTCACAATGGCGACAAGTGGCCGGCACCACAGTGCGGTCGCCGCATTCCCCCCGCTGTTCTGTGTAATTGAACTGCACGCCATGAGGCCCATAGTTCATGTTGTGTTCGACTTTGACCCTTGCCAGGGTTGGGCTGCAATCGCCTTCATGGTTCCAGCCACAGGCGATTTCACAGCGACGGCAACTGACGCAGATAACCGGATTAACCACCATCAATCCACCGGGTAACACCTCAACCTTTTCATCGCTGTCGTTGTCGCTGCCACAACCGGTAAGAAAGCTGATAAGCGTTCCACCATAGACAGTGCCTACGGCAGCTCCCATACTCCCTTTCAGCATTCCTCGTCTGGTAATCATATTGCGTTCCTTAATTAGTTTAAGAAATATTATTTAAATATGCATACACCAAAAACCCGACGACTCATGCTAATTAAATCCAGACATTTTTTCCCAATCTGAGTCACATTTACTCACAGGCAAGTCGGTCAATCTCATTATCTAAAACCACAATCAAATATTAAAATTACAATCTTCTAAAAATAGAAAAACACAATTTAGACTGAACCTGCGCTTATCAGTTATAGCTGGAACATATTGACGATGGTCACAGACAAATTATTCAAATCAAATAGATTAAGCCTCGCATACATTCCTAATTAGAAATCCCGACAGAATCTAAAAACTTAAAGGAATGGGAAATGATGAAATTCAAGCCTAAAAACGCCTGGTGGAAACTATCTCCACTGGTGGTTTGCTTATTGGCTGCATGTTCCGATGGCGATGACGGCCAAGTGGGTCCTCCGGGCGAAGTGGGGATCAATATTGCCAAAGCCAAATCACTGCAGGCCAATATCGAAGCCGTCACCATAGATGAGCAAACCCGGGTTTCGGTCGACTTTTTCTTAAGCGACTCTAACGGTGTTGCCGTGACAGGGCTGGAACAACTGGAACAGGTTTCAGCCTTGGCCATGGGCATAGCCAAATTGGGCAGCGCTCAGCCCATGTACGGCGATTCAAAGCCGGTGGAGGGACGCTATGAAATAAGCCGCGCCCCCCAATGGATAAGCTATATCAATAAACTGGTTGAGCCGGGAACAGGGGCAACAGCAAAGGCCGCAGCACAGTGGCAAGCCGGGATTGAGAGTGACTGTAAACTCGATTGTCTGCAAAGCTTAGGCCAGGGGCGTTACCGTTATCAATTCAGCAAGGCACTCAATCAATACCCAAGCTTTGAAGGGCTAGATACCCAGTATGAGAGTGATAAGACTCACAGGGTCTATCTTGAACTCAAACCCGCTGCCGACAGTTCCCCGAGCAGTATGCTGATCAACAGTGTCTATGACTTTATTCCTGCAACCGGCCAAGCCGCCGCAGCCGAAGACAGCCGGGTACTGATGGATCAGCAGCAAGCATGTTATCGCTGCCACGGCAGTGACAGGGATAACAGTGAGGCGCGTTTGTTAATGCACGGCAGTAAGCGTTTTGCCTTTGAAGGCTGTGTTATGTGTCACACCAGCTATTCAGGCGACCCTGAAACCGGCTCGGCGCTTGATATGGCGACCCTGACTCACAAAATTCACCAGGCCGATTATAAGGTCGTTGGCTATCGAGGCCATGAATATGACTACAGCCAGTTGCACTATCCAGGTGATATCAACGACTGTAAGAGCTGTCATATTCCCGATGCGGCGCCGCAAGCCAACCAATACTTTATTCCCGGCAGTAACAGCTGCCTGAGCTGTCACAGTAAAGATGCCCCGGATGACTGGAATGGCAGTGCCAGTGCTTTATTCCACGATAGAGAACTCTTCCCCAGAGGATGGCAACAGAGTTGCTCAGGCTGCCATCCGGATGCCAGCAATCCAGAAGGCGCAGGTAAAATCCACTTGAGCCTTGGCAAGACAAGTAAACTCATCAAACAGGAGTATGCCTTTACGATCTCCGCTGCCGCTATCGATGGCGACAAGCTGAATATCGGCCTGGATTATCGAAGTCAAGGACGGCTGCCGACTGATGATCCGGCTATTGAGTCTTTGTGGCTGACCGTCAGTGGCGATCCCGAGCCGCTTAATCGTCCGCTCAACAATGGTCAGCACAAGATTTGGAATTTGGCCAAACCTGGGGACGACGTCACCCTTGCCATGCAGGGGCACAGTCTCAGCGCCGCCATAGGCCCGCTTCAGATAGCGGACTTCGGTGAGCTGGACAAGACTCGGGTTCGGGCGAAACTGCTTGTCTGCGCCGATCCCAATACAGGCTTTGCGGTGGCTTGCGATGCCAACTCTACCCGCATCGAGGTGATTGCCGAGAACGCATTGTCGCTCACCGGCGCTCCGGCGAGCAGCAAAGCCATTGCTGATGAAACCGCTTGCCAGCGCTGTCATGACAGCGATATGCAGCAGCGGGTTGTCAGCGCTCATACGCTGGCCAGTCATTTCCAGCCAGCTAATGACAGTTGTGGCAGTTGTCATGCGCCTCAAGGTGCCACGGCCCTGACTGATAAGAGCTGCAACGACTGCCACAACAATGGCACCAATATGTACCTGAATGCCGGGCTGAAACATACTCCGGGCATGGATCAAGTAAAAGCGGTCCGTACCCTGAATAACAGTCTGAATTACAGGGAAATGGTGCATTCGCTGCACAGTGGTACCCGTACTGTAGCCGGTATGGGTGGCGATAGAGAGGCGGCCACTTATCCCAAGCCAGCCAATGATTGCCGCGCCTGCCATAGCAAGGGTCAACTTACACTGGAAGGCCTGAGCCAAAGCGCCTCCGTGTTGGTCGCCACTCCCGGCGCCACCGAGAAAGGCCAGTTGGCTGAATACTCGCCAACGGTTGCAGCCTGTGGTGGCTGCCATATCCAGGTGGATAAATGGGCCAGCCATGCCGAAGCCTTCGGTGGCGTTTTCCAAAAAGATGCCAGTGGTGGACCTGTGTATCAGAGCGGCAGTGAAAGCTGCGCCATCTGTCATGCCGAGGGACGTAATAACGGTGTCGACAAGGTACACGGCCTCAAGGATTGAGCCACATTGTCTTATCGGACAAAACGGCGCTTAGGCGCCGTTTTTGTATGCTGTTTTTATCAATTCAGGAGCTCAAACCTGCCAATCCGACATAGCTGCGATGTTTGCACCAACTTAGCACTGCTCTGCTCGAAATCCACCATCACCTTGAACAACGCAGAAACAGGACCCCCTAGTGGTTTCCCTTTATTTATCTGAATATTCGCTGTAGTCTTAATCGGATCAAAACCGAATAACGTATACAAAGACGGGATCTATGAGCCGAACTACGCCCATCGTTCATAAAACGCGCACTCAGGTTGTGGTCGAAGTGTTGCGGGAAAAAATTCTTTCAGGGGAAATCGCAGCCGGTGAACCGTTGCGTCAGAGCGCCCTGGCAGAAGAGATGAATGTCAGCCGGATTCCGGTCAGGGAAGCCCTTTTGCAACTGGAAGCCGAGGGTTTGGTCAAGTTTGAAGCTCATAAAGGCGCCACGGCTACCGAACTATCGGTTGAACAAGTCAGCGAGTTATTTGAACTCAGAGCACTGATTGAAACTGATCTCCTTGCCAAAGCCATTCCAAACCTGCAGGATGAAGATCTGCGTCAGGCCGAAGCCGTACTGGACAAACTGGAATCCGCCTTTAAACAGGATAATGCCGTGGGCAGTTGGAGCGAACTCAACACAGAGTTCCACACAAGTTTGTACCGCGCCGCCAACCGTCCCCATACCATGGAAGTCGTACATGGTCTGAACACCAACTGTGATCGCTATATACGCTTACAGTTGTTGCTGACAGGCGGGATCCCTCGAGCCGAACAGGATCACAGGGATCTACTGCAATTATGTCGGCAAAAGAAAATAGATGAGGCCGTGGTCCTGTTAAGGGCCCACATACTGCACGCTGCCAATGCCATTCAGGAATTGGTAGCCCAACAGGTGAGCTGAAAAATCACGACCCTTTCCAAGCAATAGCGCTTTAGTTGTCCAAAAGACAGATCTGGCTTCTGTCTTTTTATTTTGAGAGTAAATTCAATGCAGTACGCCACTATTACCGGCTGGGGAAAGTGCGTTCCCCCTGCCGTACTGACCAATCATGATCTGGCTACCTTTATCGATACCTCCGATGAATGGATTAAACCCAGAACAGGGATTAGCCAGCGTCATATCAGCCACGTCAACACTTCTGAATTGGCTACAGTCGCTGCCCAGCATGCGCTGGCCGCCGCCGGCATAGAAGGTAGCGAACTGGACATGATTATCCTGGCCACCGCCAGCCCGGACACTCTGATCCCCAACATAGCCTCGACCGTACAGGCCAATGTAGGCGCAACCTGTGCCGCCTTTGACATTAACGCCGCCTGCAGTGGCTTTCTCTACGGCGTAGGCCTTGCAACCGCCCAGATAAAGAGTGGTCAATGCAAAAAAGTACTGGTTATCGGTGCCGAGCGTCTCAGCTTTTATCTCGACTGGTCAAGAAGAGAAACTGCAGTACTATTCGGTGATGGTGCTGGTGCTGTAGTACTGGAAGCGACAGACAGCCCATGTGGCGTACTGGGCTATGAGCTCAATAATGACCCAGACGGTCGTGACATTCTGAAGGCCAGTTTCGGTACGGGTATGGACAGATTTGTCGCCGAGTCGCTGGACTTCTACATTCAGTTTGACGGTCAGGAGATTTTCAAACGTGCCATCAACGGCATGGGTAAACTCAGCGCCCAAGTATTGGACAAATGTGGCTTGGACAAGGAAGAAGTCGATTGGGTAATCCCCCATCAGGCCAACGAGAGGATCATCGACACTCTGGTGCACAGAATGAAGATCCCCAAAGAGAAAGCCTTCGTCAATATAGCCAACTATGGCAATACCTCGGCCGCGACTATTCCCATCGCCATCTGTGATGCGTTGGAAAAAGGCATGATCAAGCCAGGACAACACATTCTGTCCTGTGCCTTCGGCGCTGGCCTCACCAGCGCGGCCTTGCTGCTGAAATGGGGTGATAGAGTCACACCGCTGAAACAGAGTGATGCCGAGCTGCCGCCATGCGAGCAGACAGGTATTGAACTGGTAAAACGCGCAGTAGACTATTTCTGCCATCGCGATAAGGCTTAAACGAATTAAGCAGAACCCCAAACAAAAATGCCGTTCATGGAAAGTGAACGGCATTTTCGTTTTTAGATGCCATACTTGGCCAGGAATAAGATGTCCGGTAGCTACAAAAAGTTACCTTGACGAATATAGCCTAAAACGCTTACCGGAATACACTAACTCAATTGTGCCGCTTTCTACAAAAGAGAAGGCCTCGAGGACTTATTCGCACCTTCTCTTAGGTCAGTTCTTGGCCCTACTTGAGCGGTTTGCTTATCCGGATGACTACCCGGCGGTTACGGACCCGTTCATCACTGGAATCATTGGATGCCACATGCCGCCGTTCGCCGTGTCCTTCGGTATGGATCCTGTCTCCCGGGATCCCCCTTGCGACAAAAAAATCTTTAACTGAGTCAGCTCTCTGTTGTGACACCTTCTGGTTAATACTGCGACCGCCATAACTATCGGTATAGGCATCAATCAGTACCAGCTCCACTTCAGGATCGTAGGCCAGATATTCCTGCACCCGCGCCAGTTGCGCCTTGGAATAACGGGTCAACTCAGTCCCCCCCATCTCGTAGGTAAGCACGGTAAAAGCGATATCATCGAAACTGTAAGGCAGTAGATTGGCCAAACACTGTTTGAACTCGCGGTATTTCTGGGCAAAGTTGGCCGCGGAAAGACCGACCGCCACCTTGTTGCTTTGGTTGTACCAATCGCTGTAGTAAAAAGTGGGTTCCATGCCGCGGTCCAGCTCTGCCAGCATGGACCAGGCGGCCTTTTTCGGTACTTCACCATTGAAATATTTCTGGTAGCTCAGCTCGGTAATCGCCTTGGACGTCACTCCAGGACGCCAGGCCGGTGCTTTGCTCATCAAGCGGGCATGGGTCACGGCATCGGGCTTTTGCCACATATCCAGAGTAAATTGCAAATTCAGATCTTTTCCCGCATGACTGGAAAATACGGCTTTACCGTAGGCGGGAATATCGTGCTCCAGGCTACAACCTAGAGGCGTGTTTTGCGCCACGCGCCAATGAGAGTCGTCGAGCGACGCCACATAGTGCCTGAGATCCGCCATCGCCGACAGCGGCAGACAAAGAGTCGACAGCAGAAACAGTTTACGCCACATAGAAATCTCTCTTTTCACACACCATGTTGTCTCTATCGGCAAAGAAATTCATTCCTTTAGCCTATAAAAACAACAATCGAACATGACACCCTGTTGATGTTTTAGCATAATAGCCGCTTCGTTATTTTCCAGGGGAAATGCATGACTCAGCCAAGCCTAGCCAACCAACTCAAGCACAGATTCAGGGGTTATTTCCCTGTTGTGATCGACGTAGAGACTGCTGGCTTTAATGCGCAGACAGACGCGCTGCTGGAGATTGCGGTCACCCTGCTGAAGATGGATGCAGAGGGTAATCTGGGCATAGACAGAACCCTGCACTTCCATATAGAACCTTTTGAAGGCGCCAATCTCGAGCCGGAGGCGCTGGCATTCAACGGCATAGATCCCAACAACCCTCTCAGGGGAGCCGTCAGCGAGAAAGAAGCTTTTCTGGAGATATTCAAGGCGGTGAAGAAGGCACAAAAGGCGGCCGATTGCCACAGATCTATTATAGTGGCTCACAATGCCGCCTTCGATCACGGCTTTGTCAGCAAAGCAATCGAGCGCAATGATATCAAGCGCTCGCCGTTTCATCCCTTTGCGACTTTTGACACCGCCACTCTGGCCGGTTTGGCCATAGGCCATACAGTACTGGCCAAGGCCTGCACCTTGGCCGGGATCCCCTTTGACAACAAAGAAGCCCATTCGGCGCTTTATGACACAGAGCGCACTGCCGAGCTATTCTGCTACATAGTGAACCGCTGGAAAGCCCTTGGCGGCTGGCCTTTACCTGCCACTGCCGAAACCGACACCCCACCAGAGGCTATCTAAACCGGCTCAGACATATAAGCCGACTCAAACTGGGGGATTTCCTGGCCTTAAGCCAAACTATTTGAGCGTTTGGCTTAAAGGTGCATCAGCAACCACCGACCAGAAACCAAAGACACCCCGGCTCAAAACCAAGGTCTTGAGCCTCGAGTTTAAAGCCCGGTGCGACTGTCTAATTTCAAGGCTTTAATCAAATCGAACACTTCATGGATTTCTTTAAACACTTGCTCTATGTCTGCGCTGAGATCCAGCGGCTTGAGTAGATCCAGTTGTGGCTCAAAATAGCTGTGCTGACAGGCTATTTTGACAAACAATCGCCCCTGTTTGAAACAAGCTTCCAGCTCACCTTGATAAAATCCTGATAGTGACAACAAACGTTCCATGGTCGCGGTATTAAGCACATATCTGGCTTCGAGCTGATCGTCACTGTAGACCTCAAATCTACGCTCAAAGTCCGGGTCTTCCAACCTCACCCTCGAGAGTTTGCTTCTGAACTGGGCCAAGCCATTGCCCATAAAACCTTTATCGCGGCGCACCTGGATGGTAGCGGAAAATGTCTTCGGCAGCTCAAACTCTATCACTATGCCGTCGAACAGCGTCTTATATTGGGGACCATTATCATTCTTGCCTGTGCGTTCGAGCAACGTCAGTTCCCTAAGCAGAAAAGGCACATTAAGATACTTGCCTCTGACCGAGTTTTGAAAATAACCTTTGTCATAGGAGGGAAAGAGACCATAGTCTTTATAGCTTTCCAGTTCAGGCAATCCCGGAGGATTGAACGCAAAGCTTTTACCGAAATAACCCAGCAGTAAAGGATAGATCTCCTCAACTATCTGGGTACGTAGTTCACCTATCTCACTGCCTGCCCAGATATTGGCCAACACCACCAACCCCAAAGATACCACGGCGCCACCAAAACCAATGAAGAACACCCCATCTTCGAAATCCAGCATGAAAGCGCCGTAGAAACTCATGGCAAAAAACAGCAAAAATGCCGGAATGCCGATAAAGGTGAGAGGCGCAACTATCTTTCTACGCTCTCTATACCTGGCAGCGGCTGCCTCTCGCACCGACTCATAACGTCGGCACTTGGGGGCAATCTGTTTCCCGTAATATTGGCCGAAGGCCAGCTTGTCCTGCTCCGGGATCTCCAACTCCATTGAATTCATCCTGTGTTCTTTATTTTTGCCATTTTTTCCGGGTCACCCCGCGACTATCCGAGAGATAGTCTCTCAGCCTCAGATCAAGCAGTTGCAAAATGCACAACGAACACTAAGACTGACATTTCCCCTTTTACCGCAGCATTTCACCCAATGTCACCTTTACTCCGGTAACCCGGCCCAGAGTACAAAAACGCTGTCGGATAAAACTATTCTTACGTAGGGCTTTAAAGAGACAAAAATCCGATGACTCTTGTCATCGGATAATAATTATTTCGATAAAATTGCCGGTATTACAGCTTTCCTTTTCAACAAGGAGCCACTGCAGGTTTTATACCACAACAACAAACTTGTCTCGCTGTGCCGACAGAACTCAGGCAGCGATCCGCTGTTTCAGTTCTGACCAGGCGTTATCCACCAGACGGTAGTCGGCATCTTCCAGCTCTTTGGCTGCCAGTTTCAGGCATTGCTGCATCCGCTCATTCAAGGCATCCGGCCCTTGCTCTGACTCATTTTCCAGCTCGGCCAGCACCACGGCAAAATGCCCCTGCAGGTAACCGCTGGCAAACAGGGCATCATCGTCACCGCCGGCCACTATCTCGCCAATCCACTGCTCCAATGCCTGTTCGTACTTCTCTAACATGCTCTACTCCGCTAAGTCTGGGTTGGCCACCTGATACATCACGTAATCCCGGTAACCTGTCACAATTCGATAATAGCCACTAAGTTCGCTATCCAATTTCTGGTCGCCACTATCCACGATAAGCGGCCTGCCTTCAAGTGCTTTTAGTTTGCTTTTGGTGGCAAGGATGATGATATTTTCCTTGCCAATGCGCCGGATAAGCTCGGGCGACAACTGTTGATTGCCACGACCAAGAATGTGCCCTTGGCCGCCTATCAGGGTAATGACCAACTTAACCTTTTGATTTTCAGTGGCACTCAATAACTGCGCCGCATTAAGATCCGAGGCCAGCAGGGTCTTATTCTGCACCAGATCCACCCCGAGCAGGGTGTTGTCGAGCCCCAGCTCCTCCATTACGGCCGCCACTGTACTGCCGGAGCCCATGATATAGAGCTCATCTTCCATATCACCGACCACCTCGGCGGCAATATCCGCCAGCACCAGTTCATCCACCTCGCGGCCGCCCATCTTCACCGCCTGGATATATCGCGGCTCGGCAGGCACTGTCATTTCACCATAACGCCGCGCCCTGACAAGGCCTTGGCGGAAGGCCTCTTCGTCTATGTCCATCACATCGGCGCTCATCAAGCTCACCAGGGCGCCTTCCAGCAGTTGCTTCAATACCAGCCCGGATGCATGGGGAGTAATGCCATAAACCCCCGAATGAATTTTGACCCCGGCCGGTACACCAAGCACCGGGAAGTGCTCACCGACAACTCCATAGATATCCCTTGCCGTGCCATCGCCGCCGGCAAACAGCAGCAAGTCCAGCTCCTGCGCCATCAAGGCCTTGGCGGCAGCCTGGGTATCACTGCGACTGGTATCCGTCGCCGCTTGGTAACACACCTTTGTGCGAAAACCCAGCTTTTGCGCCAGGTCGGCGCCCATGTTACCCGAGGCGGTATAGATTTGCAGACGCTCGGCAAAAGGCGCTATCACAGCCAAGGCCTGTTCCATTCGCAGACCGGCCTTGGGGGTGGCGCCAAGGCTAAGCGCCTCTTTTGCCACACCGTCGCTGCCCTTGAGGGCCACACTGCCTCCAAGCCCGGCCAGCGGATTAATGATAAGGCCCAGTCGAAACATTTTACTCATAACTCTCTCCGGCAAATGATGCTCTGCTCTTGTAAGAAATCATCAGGCGTCAATGGGGTCACTTTGTGATTGACGCCTGGAGTCGCTACCCGGAATAGCCAGCACGGCCAACATGGACAGCAAGGCGCACGCGGCGGCAAACACCCAACACCAGAAGGCGCCGCTGCCATCGCCCCAAATCAGGCCGCATACCCAGGTGCCCAAAGCGCCGCCGACGCCAAAGCTCAAACTGGCGTAAAGTGCCTGGCCCTTGCTGCGGTGGCTGATATCAAAATTACGGTGAACAAACTGGATGGATGCCGCATGGGTCAAACCGAAGGTAAAGGCATGCAGCAGTTGGCTGAGCCCCAAAAGCAACATGCTTTCGGCGCCAAAAGCCACCAGCAGCCAACGCAGCACCGTCATGCCTATACTCACCAGCAGCAGCGTCTTGACCCCATAGCGACCGAGTAACCTGGGCGCTATCATAAACATGAAGATTTCCGCCACGGCACCTAGCGCCACAAATATACCGGCGCTGGCCTCTGTGTAACCCACCTGCTTGAGATAAAGCACGAAAAAGCCGTAGAAAGGCCCGGCGCTAGCTTGAAGCAACATGGCAGACAGTAAAAACCACAGCAGCGGCCGCCCAAGTTTGAGTGCCGGTTTATCCTGCCCGGCTCCCGCCGAAGCCCGATTCGATGGCAAGGGTAAGGCACTGCCCAGTAACCCAAGAAACAGACTCAGCCCCACATAGAGCAGTACCTCGGGGCCAAACTCCTTGATGGCCCAGCCGGTGCCCACCACCAGCACGATATAGCCGACACTGCCGAAACTGCGAATGAGGCCATACTTGTTGGCTTCAGTACCCAGGGTTTCCAAGGTGATCACCTCAAGCTGCGCCAGAATCGCATTCCAGAAGAAGGTATAGAGGGCCAGACTCAGCGCCAGATAGAGAAAGCCACCATGATAAAAGAAACTCAGATAGGTCAAGGCGGCGGCAAAGGCGCCGAGCTTGATAAGCTCAGAGCGCATACCGGTGCGATCCGCCACTAGCGCCCAGACATTGGGCGCGACTATGCGGGTTGCCATGAGTATGGCCAGCAGAAAGCCTATTTCGGCGGCGTCGAAGCCACGGTTGTCAAAAAATACCCCCAGATAGGGCACCATGACACCGAGTATGCCAAAGAAGAAGAAATAGCAGGCAGAAAGCCAGGCGAGCTGTCCCCCTGCGGGAAACAGTCCGCGCATTTATCGCATTCCAAGTACAGGTGTAAGACTGCTGACATCCTGGTTTTGAGCCCGATGACGCAGCAAGTGATCCATCAAGACTATCGCCAACATGGCTTCGGCAATGGGCACAGCGCGGATCCCGACACAGGGGTCATGCCGCCCCTTGGTCACCACTTCGGCCTCTGTGCCCTGCACTGTCATGCTCTTGCCTGGCACGCTGATACTGGAAGTGGGTTTCAGCGCCATATGCGCCACTATGGGTTGCCCGGAAGAGATACCCCCGAGCACGCCGCCAGCATGGTTGCTGTCAAACCCGGCAGGCGACATCAGATCTCTGTGCTCTGAGCCCTTTTGGTTAACGACGGCAAAGCCATCACCGATTTCAACGCCCTTGACCGCATTGATCCCCATCAGCGCATGGGCAATATCGGCATCGAGACGGTCAAATACCGGCTCGCCAAGGCCGACCGGCACATTGGTGGCCACCACACTGACCTTGGCACCGATGGAATCACCGGTTTTTTTCAGCTCGCGCATATAGTCATCCAACGCTTCCAACTTGGAGGCATCGGGGAAGAAAAAGGGGTTCAGCTCTACCTGCGCCATATCCAGAGTGTCGGCGCAAATAGGCCCAAGCTGGGAGAGATAACCCTGGATCTCAATGCCGTGTACCGCCTTGAGGTATTTCTTCGCCACGGCCCCTGCCGCCACCCGCATGGCAGTTTCCCGCGCCGAGGAGCGGCCACCGCCGCGATAATCACGCAAGCCATATTTTTGCTGATAGGTATAGTCGGCATGTCCGGGACGGAACAAATCTTTGATATTGGAGTAGTCCTGGCTACGCTGATCGGTATTTTCAATCAACAGACCAATGGAGGTGCCTGTGGTCTTGCCCTCAAACACGCCGGAGAGAATACGCACCTGATCCGGCTCGCGCCTGGCAGTGGTATAACGGGAAGTCCCCGGACGGCGACGGTCAAGATCCTGCTGCATATCGGCTTCGGTCAACTCAAGCCCTGGCGGACAGCCATCGATAATGCAGCCCAGTGCAAGCCCATGGCTTTCACCAAAAGTGGTGACGACAAAGTTCTGACCTATGCTGTTTCCCGACATCCGCTTAATTTCCCCCTGGAGATAAAATGACCGAGCATAGAGGTTCGGCTATCCGAACCTCGGCTTTACTGGCCCATTGGCTAATGGGCCGCTTTATTATTCACTGTCTTTATAGATGGCGAACAGTGATTGATTTTCAACTAACTGATCTTTTGTCAGCACAAACACCCCATCGCCGCCATGTTCAAAGCTGACCCAGGTGAAAGGCACATCGGGGAAAAGCTCAATCAAATGCACCATGGAGTTGCCCACTTCAACCACCAGGATACCGTCATCTGTGAGGTAATCGGCGGCATTGGCCAAAATGCGCTTGGTGATATCCAGGCCATCGCGACCGGACGCCAAACCAATTTCCGGCTCATGGCGATACTCATCCGGCATATCGGCAATATCTTCGGCATCAACATAAGGTGGGTTGGACACAATCAGATCGTACTGCGGCGCTCGTGGCACTGCGCTGAAAAGGTTGGACTGCATGGGAAACACCCTGTCCATCACGCCGAGCGACTCAACGTTTATCTGCGCCACTTCCAGTGCATCCTCACTGATATCCAGCGCATCGACCTCAGCCTCTTCAAACTGATAGGCACAGGCGATGGCGATGCAGCCGCTGCCGGTGCAGAGATCGAGGATCCGTCTTACCGGCTTGTTGTACAGCCAGGGACCAAATCCGTTTTGGATCATTTCGGCAATCGGTGAGCGAGGCACAAGCACCCTTTCATCCACATAGAAGTCCAGCCCGGCAAAACGGGCGGTGTTGGTCAGATAAGGCACGGGTAAACGCTCGCGTACCCGGCGAATGATAAGCTCAACTATCTTGTGTTTTTCGCTGCTGGTGAGATTGGCGTGAATCACCTGCTGACCAATGTCATCGGGCAGATGCAGGGCGTGAAATACCAGGGAAACCGCTTCGTCCCACGCGTTATCTGTACCATGACCATAATAAACATTGGCGTCATTAAAACGGCTGACGGCCCAGCGCAACATGTCGCCTACCGTCCGCAATTCGGTGACGGCTTCATCCACAAAGATCTTATCCAAAATCTGACTCCGGCTTTATTCTTATTCCGCAACCATTGTAACTGAAGTCTGTTCAGAAGAAACAGGATTCAATAAAATAGCCTGATGAACGAAGAAAACGACAAAGAAGGCCTGGCGGAATTTCAGGCACTGGTATCCGGGATCACCCCGCTCGACCAGGATAAGCGCCATTTCCGCCCGCCGAGCAAAACCAAAAAACAACTGGCTGAAAAAGAAGTTCAGATCCAGGCGGATAGTTATTTTTCAGACGTTTACCAGCCATTATTGCCAGTAAACGGCCCTATGCGTTGGTGTCGGGACGATGTGGACGCCATGGAAGTCAAACGTCTGCGTAGAGGCGATTATGTGCCTGACTTTCTTTTGGATCTGCATGGTTACCGCCAAACCGAAGCCAAGCTGGAACTGGCGGCCTTGATCCAGGCCTGTATCCGTGAACACAGCCCTTGCTGTAGTGTCATGCACGGCTACGGCACCGGCATTCTCAAACAGCAGTTACCCATGTGGCTGGCGCAGCACCCCAAGGTCAAAGCCTTTCATCAGGCCCCCAAAGAATGGGGCGGCGATGCAGCGCTGTTGATACTGATAGATATTGGCGAACATCCCCACAGACGCTAACCGCAGTTGAGCTGCTCCCTTTAAATACTTAGCACTATAAATACGAAGAACCCGGTCATTGCCGGGTTGCTTGTTTTGCTGGTACTTTGTCCAAGGATCACCTTTTTAATAACGTAAGGCGCTTGAATTCAGGTTAATTGCAGCCCTGAAGGCAGCTTTAATCTGGAACCACTAGGCGATATTGTACGGCCCTTGTTGCCACATTACACTTGCCTGCTGTCCATGCACATCAATAAGTGCCACTGACGAAGTCGCAAATAACGGCGGCTCAATACCGGCCACCAATTCACTGACCATATAACCCAATAATGGCATGTGACCTATCACCAACACTTTGTCTGCCTTAAATTGTTCGGCGTAGGCCTTCACCAGGCTGGCAGCCATTTCCGGGTCAGCCGATGGTACCAATTCATCCAATACCATCCATTTACGCGGTTCTGGAAAGTGTTTTCCCAGCTCCTGCCAGGTCTGCTGCGCTCTGAGGTAAGGGCTCACCAACACCAGATCAAAGGCAGAGACTGAATCATTCAGCCAGTTGCTCATCTGTGTCGTATGGAGGCGTCCGGCATCAGTCAGTATTCGCTCCCGATCCGAGGGTGCGTCGAAACTGGCCTCACCATGGCGCATTAGAAAAAGCTGCATACATCACTCACTACAGAAAAAAGTTCTTATGGTTCTTTGTCAATTGTAGCCCTTTATAGCGCGGCAACAAACCGCACAGCTCTCAATCTTTAGTCGAAAAATCCAAGAGATATTTGCCAAAAAAGCGCAAGGCTATCAATATATAACAATCTGTCTATACGGGAGTTATCCCTTGAGCACATGCCAGTCTGTCATTTCCAGCCCCAATGACCACCGCAGCTATCGTCATCTGACTCTGACCAACGGCCTGCGGGTGCTGCTGGTGCAAGATATGCATTCTGCCCAGGCCGCCGCATCCATGGCGGTTAATGTCGGCCACTTCGATGATCCCCAATCCCGCCCCGGAATGGCGCATTTTCTTGAACACATGTTGTTCTTGGGAACCGCCAAGTTTCCCGAGGCAGGAGGTTATCACAGCTTTATCAACCAGCATGGTGGCAGCAATAATGCCTGGACGGGCACTGAGCACACCAACTTTTTCTTTGCCATAGATCCTCTGGTATTTGCCGAGGCGCTGGATAGATTCAGCCAATTCTTTATTGCGCCGCTGTTCAATCAGGAGTTGGTGGAAAGAGAAAGACACGCCATAGAGTCTGAGTTCAGCCTCAAGCAGAAAGACGATATCCGCCGTATCTATCAGGTATTGAAAGAAACGGTTAACCCGGGGCACCCTTTTTGCAAGTTTTCCGTCGGGAATCTACAAACCCTGGGCGGAGACGAGCAACAACTCAGGGAAGAACTGCTTGCCTTCTACAACAGCCATTACAGCGCCAACCTGATGACTCTGTGTCTGGTGGCACCCATGGCAATCGATGAGCTTGAGCAGTATGCCAGACGCTATTTCTCGTCAATAAAAAACCATAATCTGCAAAAAACCTATCCCGAGTTGCCACTGTTCGCCAGTGAGCAACTGCAAAAGCAGATCCACATAGTGCCGCTTAAAGAGCAAAAGCGCCTGACCCTGAGCTTTGCCCTGCCCGCTATTGATCGATTCTATCGCAGCAAGCCACTGACCTTCATCAGTCACCTACTTGGAAGTGAGAGCCACGGCAGCTTGTTTTCCAAACTCAAGGAAGCCGGTCTTATCAACGGGCTATCTGCCGGTGGTGGCATCAACGGCTACAACTTCAAGGAATACAGCATCAGTATTCAGCTGACAGACAAAGGTTTGAACCAAACCGACAGGGTGGTTGCGGCCTGCTTCGGTTATATCAAACTCATTGCCGATACTGGACTGGAAGATTGGCGCTATCAAGAAAGGGCCAATCTGCTCAAACTGGCATTTCGCTACCAGGAGCAGATAAAAGCCCTGGATCTGGCCAGTCATCTCAGTATCAATATGCAGCATTATCAGGTTGAAGATATTGTCTATGGAGACTATCGCATGGACGGCCTGGATGTCGCTGAAGCCAGAGCACTGATGAGCTTGATGACCCCGGACAATATGCGCCTGCAACTGGTGGCCCAGGATCTGGATACCGAGCAACAAGCGGCCTGGTATCACACCCCCTATCAAATTAAGGCCATAGAAGACGCCAGGCTGGCACTGTGGCGCTGCGCCAAGGCTGAAACCGGGATGGAGCTGCCAAGACCCAATCCTTTCATCGTTGAAGACGCCATAGCCCGCAGTGAACCCAGCAGGCATCCTGAGCCGGTGATTGTCGCCGAAGGTGCCGGTTACCGTATCTGGCACAAGAAAGATGATGAGTTCAATGTCCCCAAGGGGCATCTATACCTCTCGCTCGATTCGGATCAGGCCAGCCCCACGCCGAGACATGCGGCCTTGACCCGGCTGTATGTGGAGATGCTGCTCGATCATCTGACCGAACACACCTATCAAGCGGAAGTGGCCGGCCTCAGCTACAACATCTACCCCCATCAAGGCGGGCTGACCCTGCATCTAACCGGTTTTACCGGCAATCAGGAAACCCTGTTGGCGCTGCTGATAAATAAAGCCCGGGAGCGCAGTTTTACCCAGGAAAGATTCAACCTTATCAAACGCCAGTTGCTCCGCAGTTGGTATAATCATGCCCAGGCCAAACCCATCTCCCAGCTGTTCACCAGCTTGACGGTAACATTGCAAAAACGCAGTTATGAACCACTGCGAATGGCAGAGCTGTTGGAAGATATCACCCTGGACAATCTGCACGACCATGTGAGCGCCTTTTATGAAAAAATCTATCTGGAAGGTCTGGTCTATGGTGATTGGCTGGAGCAGGAAGCCCAGTCTCTTGGTAAACGACTCAGCCATATTCTGTCGCTGGTGTCCAAGCCCAGCCGTGAATCAGCAAGGGAGCTGGTCAACCTTCAGGGAAAAGGAACCGTACTCAGGGAGCTAAACATAGCCCACCCGGACAGCGCCATCATAGTCTATTACCAATCCGTGTTTGCCACCCCGGAGAAAATGGCGCTGTTCAGCCTGCTGAATCACACCATGTCGTCGACTTTCTTCCACGAACTGCGAACCCAAAGACAACTCGGTTATATGGTGGGCACTGGTTATCTGCCGCTGAACCGTCATCCTGGAATGATCTTCTATGTACAGTCACCGACCGCCGGGCCGCTGCAGTTATTGGAAGCCATAGATGAGTTTATCGCCGACTTTAACTACGCCGTGATGCAGATAACCAATGAGCAGTGGGAAAGCACCAAGCAGGGACTGATCAACCAAGTCATGGAACATGACGCCAACCTCAAGACCCGCAGCCAACGTTATTGGGTCAGTATAGGCAATAAGGATTACCACTTTAATCAGCGCGAGCTGGTGGTGGCAGAAATCAAGCGCCAAACCCGGGCTGGGCTGATTAAGTTTATGATGGATAAAATGCGTACCAAACACAGTGACCGTCTGGTGCTGTTCAGCACAGGAGAGCAACACAGGCACCTGGAACGCCTGGAAGCCGGCTCTTTGATCACTGATTTACGTGCCTTCAAACAGCAGGCTGAGCAATTTAACCTTTAATCCCTGGGCTGCTCTTGCTTAAACGGGGGAGTTTTTTCTTCCCTAATCGGTATCGCAGATTATCCCAAGAGTAAGTAAATCAGCAGCTGGAAACAAAAGGTATTATATTCAATATCAGCACAGCGTGCTTTTTAGCTGTCATTACAGTTCAATCTGCCAACAGTGACATTGAACAAATTTGAGGTAAGCTTATGTGATAGAAAGGTTTAATTTTGACAATCGGGTAACTTTCTGAAAGAGTTATCACTCACGGTACTGGCATCACTCATTATAAAATTAACTAAATTTATGCCTAATTTCCTGCTCTACCTCACAATGCTCTGGTGTTTGGTTATCGCCTTTGTCCCGGCTACAGTTGCAGCACTTCCTCTGATTGATACTCCCGCTCCGATCCTTCTAAAAGCAGAAACATACGGCGTTCCTGAAGGGCTCTCACAAAGCACAGTCACATCGATAACCGAGGATTCGGATGGTTATATCTGGGTAGGAACTCTCAATGGTCTTAACCGTTTCGATGGCAAGGAGTTCAAACAATATTTCGCCAATGACGGGACTGGTCTGAGAAGTTCATTCATCCAAAGTTTATACTCACACAAAGACCTTCTTTTAGTTGGCACCAACCATGGTCTCTATACCTATAATAAGGAAAAAAACACTTTTGTACCCATAAGCAGTATGAACAGTGCAGTTTGGTCTCTCCAACGAATGGAAGATTCAATATTAGTTGGTCTCAACGACAAAATAGCTAAAGTAGATCAGATAACTACTACAACCCCTAAAATCACATTATTGCAATCAGAAAATTTTCTTAATGTAAAACAGATTATCTCCTACAAAAATCTTTATATAACGCGCAATCACGATGGTTCTGTCTATCAGACAAATAAAGATTCGCAAGCAAGTAAATTAATATCAAAAGAGTCAATATCAATCAGCCAAGGAACGGAATGCATTTACATTTTAAAAGAAGATGGTATACACAGATGGAAAGATAATAAACTAACAAGCATATCTGTAGAAAAATACAATAACATATTCAGCTTGAAAAATGACTTATACGCCTTAAAAAATAACAAAGTATTCAACATTTCATCTAAAGGAGAAGAAAAGTTTCTAGGTCTAATCAAGGATGTGGTTCTCTCTACGTCAATGAGTTTTATTTATGCAGAAAAAGGCCGCATTTACATTCCATCTCTCAATAAAGGGTTTTCTGCGATAGATATTAAAAGCCAACTCGCTTCGACTCTTGCCAGTAATACTCAAAGCGTCTGGAATATACAAAAAAACCAGAAAAAAGACCTTCTAATATCAGATGACACACAAGTTCTTAAACTGCTGAATGAAGACCTCAACGTGATCTTATCTGTTGATACAGGACTAAAAGGCCCCAAAACAGCAGGACTTGTAAATGACACTATTTTCTACGGCTCTCTAAATGGATTGTATGCTATAAATGTCAATACTGGAACACGGTATCAAATAATTGATAGCCCTATAGTCGCATTAGCTGTCAATGAGGATGAAACACGAATTGCAATAAGTACTGCAAATTCGCTAATACATGAAGTTGATGTAAAAACACTCGGTATCGTCAGCCAATATGAAATAAGTGAAAAGCCATCAATATTCAACATTGCTTACGAAAGCAATCAACTTTATATCGCAACTCAAGTTGGTGTCTTTACTGCCAGTAACACTACAGGCGTCAAACATATTTTTAGTGATGAGATCACTTACAGCATCGCACCAACAAAATCAGGCACATACTTAGGCACTGGGACAGGCCTAAAATTCTACGATAAAGCTACAAAAAAAATATCAACAACGTATATCGCCAACAGTCCCATTTACTCAATCGCAACTGATTCTGATGGTAATTATGTTGCCACATCCATCAGAAAAGTAATAATAGGAATCTCTGGTGAAACATATCTTTTAAATGAAGATTTCGGTAGTCAATATGAATACAATACACAAAGCGCTTCAACTTGGAGAAATGGATTCCTACTGGGAGGGATCTCCGGGTTAACCATTATTTCACCCAATGACATTGTTAACTTCAAAAATAGTCATGCGCCAAAAGCCAACCTCAATGAACTATTGATATTTAATATCCCCCAATTCGTCGATAATAGTAAACTCTCCTCAGTTCTTTCGCTGTCAAATGAGATCAAACTAAAATACTCCGATTACCCCTTCACTCTTAGATTCAATAGCCCAAAGTATTCTCATATTAAACTCGAGTACGAGTACCGGCTACAAGGGCTTTCTGACGACTGGATCAGCTCCAAAGGCATTAATTCTGCAACCTATACCAATCTTTCTCCCGGAAGCTACACCTTTCAGCTCAGAGCAATAGATCCCATCACAGGTAAAAAAGGCCAAAATACCGAACTCCAAGTAGAAATAACCCCACCTTGGTGGCTCTCCAACATTGCCAAGGCGCTCTATGTTTTGATAATGCTGCTAATACTGACGGTTATCACCAAAGCCGTGCTGCGCAAGAGAGAGATCCAGCGCCAAATAGCCTTGAGTGAGGAGAGGCTAAAGCTCTCCCTCTGGGGTAGTGGTGATGAAATGTGGGACTGGGATATAGAAACCGGTCAGATATACCGCTCCAATATCTGGGGCTCCCTCGAGTTTCCCCGCGACGGCCAGCGTTCCGGCCATCATGGTGAAGAGAGCAATATTCACCCTCAAGATAGAGAGCGGGTAAGAGAAGCACTCAACAAACACTTTTACGGTGAAACAGATCATTTTGAAGCAACCTACAGGGTTAAAAGCAAAAATGGTGAATGGCTGTGGATCCTCGACAGAGCCAAAATTGTTGAGCGGGATGAGCATGACAATGCCCTGCGTATGACGGGAACCATCAAAAACATCAACAGTTTCAAGACAGCAGAAGAGCAGCTACGCCTATTCGAGCGGGCGATAGAGAATATCTCGGAAGGCATGTTTATTCTGGATGCCGATTTCCATTATGTTGAGGTTAACGAAGCCTGCTGTGAACTCACCCAACACAGCCGCAACCAGTTGCTCGGCACAACGCTGCAATTCAGCCGTTATCCTGACAATTACAATCAACAAATAAAGCAGTTATTGCAGCAATACGGCCGCTGGAGTAACGATATAGAAGCCATTAAGGGCGACGGTTCAGAGTTCCTGATGGAGCTCACCATAGATGCGATTTACGATGAGCAAGGGATCCTGACCCATTATGTTGGGGTGTTTTCCGATATCTCCCGTCGTAAACAGCAGGAAGAAGAGCTGCGTAAGCTCACCAACAATGATCTCCTGACCGGTCTTCCCAACCGCTCCAACTTGCAAGTCACCCTGGGCAACCTGGTGAAGAAAGATCATCACCACACCCTGATGGTACTTGACCTGGATAATTTCAAAAAAATCAATGATTCACTTGGTCACCAGATAGGTGATGAGCTTTTGATCCTGGTTGCACAGAGGCTACAGCAATCTATACCCGGACACACCAATCTTTATCGCCTAGGTGGGGATGAATTTGCCATTCTGGTGGACAAGAATCCGGACATAGGTTCCAGTGCAGTGATAGCCAGCCGGGTCATAGACGCCTTCGGTCAAGCCTTTGAACTGGTAGGCGAACAGCTAGTTGTCGGCGTTAGTATAGGCATAGTGCTTTATCCCGAAGACGAGCAAAATGAGCAGGCACTGCTGAGAAAGGCCGATATTGCCATGTACCATGCCAAGTCTGCCGGAGGTAACCGCTATCAGTTCTACTCTGAATCCTTGAACCGCAATGCAATTAGGCAGTTGGAGGTAGAGAATCTCATCCGCGAAGGCCTGAAAGACGATCTGTTTGAAGTCTATTACCAGCCCAAAATAAATCTGCGTAGCGGTTTAGTGTCGGGTATGGAGGCCTTGGTCCGCTTGAATCATCCTCAGCATGGATTAATCCCACCCAATGATTTTATTCCGCTGGCAGAGGAAAATGGTCTAATTATTGAAATAGGCGACCTTGTTATGCGCAAGGCCTGCTTTGCCGCCCAGCAGTGGCGTGAACAGGGATTGTTTGATGGCCGTGTGGCTGTCAATTTGTCGTCGCGACAATTCGCCCTACCCGATCTGCAGCAAAGAATCGCGTCAATTTTACGCCTGACACGCCTACCTGCTGCTAATCTGGAACTGGAAATCACTGAAGGGACTGTTATCAAGCATCCTGAAAAAGCCATTAAAGTCATGCAACAACTGGCAAAAATGGGAGTCTGTCTGGCACTTGATGACTTTGGCACCGGCTATTCGTCCCTGTCGTATCTGAAGCGATTCCCCATTCACAGCTTGAAAATAGATAAAGCCTTTGTTGACGATATCGATAAATCGGACAGAGATTTAAAGATGGTCGACTCCATCATCACCATAGCCCACAATATGGGGCTTTCCGTTGTGGGCGAAGGCGTAGAAGAACCCTCACAGCTGAGTATTTTAAAAGCATTAAATTGTGAAGAAATACAAGGGTTTATTTATAGCAAGGCGGTTTCTGAGGCTGAATTCTCTGAATATTTGAAACAAAATATGCCTGAATTATCAAGTAAAAAGAACACAATTTAGCAACCAAGTTCGAACAGCATAAAAACCAAAAAGTCATCAAAGAAAAATCAATTTAAAGTTAAGACAACATTTCTGGCATGACTCCTGCTTTATCTCTCTCAGCGTCAAGAAGTTAACCGCTGACTGTTACCACTACCCTGAGAGAGATAAGATAATGATTAAATTTATAGTTGCTACCGCCGCCGTTGTTACCAGTTCACTGGCTTTTGCCGCTGCACCAAACGTCAAATTCAAACCTGTTGAACTTGCTGCCGCGCCTAATGTGAAGTTCAAGCCTGTCGAGCTGGCTGCTGCTCCGAACGTGAAATTCAAGCCTGTCGAGCTGGCTGCTGCTCCAAACGTGAAATTCAAGCCTGTAGAGCTCGCTGCTGCTCCGAACGTGAAATTCAAGCCTGTCGAGCTGGCTGCTGCTCCGAACGTAAAATTCAAGCCTGTTGAGCTGGCCGCAGCCCCGAACGTGAAGTTCAAACCTGTTGAGCTGGCCGCCGCCCCTAATGTGAAGTTCAAACCTGTCGAGCTGGCCGCCGCGCCTAATGTGAAGTTCAAACCTGTCGAGCTGGCCGCCGCCCCGAACGTGAAGTTCAAACCTGTCGAGCTGGCCGCCGCCCCTAATGTGAAATTCAAGCCTGTCGAGCTGGCTGCCGCGCCTAATGTGAAATTCAAGCCTGTCGAGCTGGCCGCAGCCCCGAACGTGAAGTTCAAACCTGTCGAGCTGGCCGCAGCCCCGAACGTGAAGTTCAAACCTGTCGAGCTGGCCGCCGCGCCTAATGTGAAATTTATATACGCCTGACCCCGGGCCTTGGAGGACTAATTATGATCATATCAATCAAAAAGTTATTGGGTCTAACCAAACCAGAGCGTAAAAGAGTGAAACTGCCGGAGGGTCTGTGTCACCTGGAAGTGGTGCCAGCCAGAGGCTGGTGGAACTAATGGAACAGCGAAAAAACAAGGGAGCATTTATGCTCCCTTTTGCTGTGATTTGGAATCAATAGACAACTCTAGAAAGCATGCTTGCTATCGCCGGGTCGAGTGGTTTTGCGGTGCGCCAATTGCCTATGTGCATTAAATAACAACATGGCAGCGGGTCCCAAAAACAACCCGGCAGCCACCCAACGTTTAACCCCCATCCCCGCCTTGAAGGCTGAATGTCCCAGAGTGTAAGCGGAGACGCCCAAAGTCCCCGCCAAAGCCATCGCGCCTGCCAGTATCAGTGTCAACTTGCCTCACCTCACTTGTTGCAGCGCATCCCTTCACTGTCCAAAAGAAAGCCGGAATACTACCCCAGAAGCGCTCAAAATAACAGCAAAAGGTCAGTAGTTCGCCACCCGAGTCTGGCAAAAAAATGGTTCGACAAAAAATAGCCTGACAACCAATCCCCTGACGCTACTCCAGCCTTAACATCTCACCACAGGACTTTTGCAGCAGACTGCGACAACGCCACAGGCCAAGCAGTGCCACCAACAAGGCGCCACAGAGGGGAGCCAACAGCCACCATTGCCAATGAGGGCTGACTCTGAGTTCAAACACCTGAGTTTTCAAAAGCCAAAGCGCAAACTCCGCCACTGTGACCGCCAGAATGCCCGCCACGGCACCTAGCAGTGCAAACTCCAACGCCGTGGCAAGCTTAAGCAAGCTTCCCGGCGCACCAAAGGTGCGTAAAACCGCCAGCTCTCGTTGGCGACTGGCCATGCCGGCTTCGGTCTGCGCTATCATCACCAGAGCACTGGCCAATACCACCAGCACCAATACCAGCGTCAGCGCCAAAGATACCTGGGCGACTATCTCTTTGAGCTGAGCCACCATAGCCCCCACATCTATGATGGAGACAGTGGGGAAGTTGCGGATAATCTCAAGCACAACGGCCTTTTGGCCATCATCCAGATGAAAACTGGCCATTGAGGTATAAGCAAATGGCGCCAAGGCTTCCTGACTGAAAATCATAAAGAAGTTGGGTTGCAAAGTTTCCCACTGCACAGAACGAATACTGGCCACCTTGACAGTCAGCGTTTGGTTATCGATAACAAAACTCAGGCTGTCTCCAACAGTAATTCCCAAACGCTCGGCCACCCCGGACTCCACTGACACCTCATCGGTTTGCCGATTAAAATGGCCGTCAAGGATCTCATTGTTGGGCGGCAAGGTGTTTCGCCAGGTGAGATTCAGTTCCCTTGAAATCCCAAGGCGCCCTCTCTGCCCCTGTTCCTGCTCTTCGGCAGTAATCACCTCCTCACCATTGATAGCGCTAAGTCGGCCACGGATAACAGGGTAGATATCTGTGGCAGCAATCTGGCGCTGAGCCATAAAGTCCGCCAGCGGCTCTACTTCATCCGGGGCTATGTTAACCAGGAAATAGTTCGGCGCATCCTCAGGCAACTGCTTCTGCCATTCGCTGAGCAAGTCCTGACGCAACGCCATTATAGTCAGCAATAACACCAAGGCGCTGGAAAAGCCCACCAGTTGTACAGCGTTTTGTCTGGCGCGGCGCCGAAGGCCCGCCAGTGCCAGCGACAAGGGGTTGGTCGTGCGCATGCCAACACTCTGCCCCAGGCGGATTAACAAAAAACCCATCAGGCTGAGCAGCACCCCGAGCAACACCACGCTGGCCACCACTGTCAGGGTCAAAGGCAAAGAGCGCGAGTAGAGCCAGCCGAGTAATCCCATGGCCGCCAAACTCAGCAGCAGATGCAACCACATACCCAGACGTATTCCTTCAAGCTGGCGTTGCAACACCCTGAGCGGCGGAATAGCCAGCAGCCGCATCAGCGGATAGGCACTGAACATAAAGGCGCTGATAAACCCTGTAGCCAGCCCCAAGAGAAGCGGTCTGAGCATAGGCGGAGAATAGGCGGCAATTTCCGCGGGTAAGGCTCGGCTGATGAGATAATCCAGCACCAGGCCACCGAAGATCCCCAAGATCACTCCAAGAAAAGTCACCAGCAGCAGATGCAGACCGAACAATAAACGGATTTGTCTTGCACTGGCGCCAAAGGTTTTCAGCATGGCAACAACATCATAGTGACGCTGGCAATAACGCTGGGCGGCAATGCCGATGGCGGCACAGGCAAGGGCTATCCCCAGCAAGCTTGCCAGCAGCAAGAATCGCTCCGCCCGCTGCACCGCCCCGGCAATCGGCGAATCGCCGGATTGTACATCAACCCAACGTTGGCTACTGGTCAGCAGTGGCTTGGCGTATTCTTCAAAACGGCTCAGCGCCTGGTTGTTCCCGACAAACTGATAAAGATATGTCACCCGGCTGCCGGGTTGAATGACCCCGGTTGCCGCCACATCATCAAGGCGCATCAACACCAATGGGGAAGAAGCAAATGGATTGAAACCGGCATCGGGCAGCCTGTCTATCTCCTTGGCCAATGCCATCTGGGCGTTACCCAGCTCAACACTCTTGGGATACCCCAGCAGGCCCCCAAGACGCATTTCAAACCACAGTTCACCTGGCTGCGGCAAGGTACTGGTTTCCCCTTGACGCAAGACAATTTTGCCCTTGAGCGGATAGGCATTATCAACCGCCCTGACAGTGACCAATTGAAAGGCATCACCGCTGTAAACCATAGAGTTGAACTGCAAACTCTGCGATTGCTTCAGCCCTAACGCGTTGGCCTGCTGCAGTATGCCTGCATCTATGGGGACGGGTGAATTAATGATTCGGTCGGCGGCAATAAACTTGGCCGCCTGGCCATTGATGGCGAGCTGCAATCTGTCACTGACCCGGGCCAGACCGGTGACAGACAACACCGCCAGAGTCAAGGCCAGCACAATCAATACCAACTGCCCTTGCTTGAGTTCGCGGCGAAACAGGCGCCATGCCAGCGTCCATTCCATCAGCGCCCCTCCTCTGCCGTTACCGATGCCGCCGACACCTGGCTCTCTGTCTTGGCCTCATGCAAACCGGCCTCTTCCGGCGGGGTTTGCTGCCCCTGTTCATACAATCGCCCTTCGTGCATCTCTAACTGGCGCTCACAGCGACTGGCCAATTGCATATCGTGGGTCACCAGAATCAAGGTGGTCGAACTCTCGCGATTGAGCTCAAACAACATGTCGGCAACCTTGTCGGCGTTGTGTTTATCCAGGTTGCCCGTGGGTTCATCGGCAAACAGCACCTTGGGTTCGCTGATAAAGGCTCTGGCGATAGCAACCCGCTGCTGCTCACCGCCGGAAAGCTGTTTCGGGTAATGATTGAGCCTGTGCCCGAGGCCAACTCGCTCCAGCATGGCTTTGGCCCGCTCTCTGGCATCCTTGATACCCGCAAGTTCAGCCGGCAGCATGACATTTTCCAGAGCGTTGAGGGTATCAACCAACATAAAAGACTGAAAAATAAAGCTGACTTTCTGCTTACGCAGCGCAGCCTTCTGCTCTTCATTCAGCCCGGCCAGGGCACTGCCATCGAGCCAAATCTCACCGGACGAGGGGGTATCCAATGCCGCCAGCAGGCCCAGCAGGGTTGATTTGCCTGAACCTGATGGCCCAAGAATGGCCACACTCTGGCCCGGCTTGACATCCAAATTGATGCCACTCAGGATAGTCAGGTCACCTTCCTGGGTAGTGACAGTTTTTACGAGATGGGAAACCTTAATGGCACTGTTATTCAAAATTGCTTCCTTATGCTTGCGTCCGCTGGCATTGATACCAGTCATATTCTTGTTCTCTGCGCTGCCCGTCAAGGCCGCTGATATACTGATCCTGGGGGATAGCCTGGGAGCCAGTTACGGCATGGCCGAGAAACAGGGTTGGGTCGAAGGGCTGAGACAAGCCTTACCCGAGCATAACATTGTTAATGCCTCTGTCAGCGGCGAAACCACGGCCGGTGGCCTTAGAAGATTGCCTCAATTACTGGAGTCGGTAAAACCCTCGCTGCTATTAGTGGAGCTTGGCGGCAATGATGGTCTGAGAGGCTTTTTGCCAACGGAGCTGAAAAAAAATCTTACAAAAATCATTGCACTGGCCCGTCAATCCGGCGCCAAGGTGCTGCTTTCCGAAGTCATGGTGCCACCAAACTACGGCCCCAGATATGCCAACGCCTTCAGCGCCGTTTATAGTGACCTGGCCAAGCAGCCCAACGTCACCCTAATGCCCTTCTTTATGACAGAGATAGCCCCCTTCCCCGAGTTGATGCAGGCCGATGGGCTGCACCCGAACGAAAAGGCCCAGCCCAAGATCACCGCCTTTGTGCTGCCCTGGGTTGAATCGGCAATCGAAGCCATCAAAGCCCCCGCCACAGACGCATCTGCGCCGGCAACAGGCGGATAAGACTATCGCCGGACATAATAGCAGCCGGACATAATAGCCGCAGGACGACATAGCTAAAAACGACTAAAGGCTGCACCTGAATACCCTCACCTTGTGCCCCATCAGTTCACTTTCTTCCAGCGGCAGCATTCCCAACTTGAGGGCTATCGCTTCCGAGCCCAGGTTGCCATCCATGATCAGGGCTATCAACTCATTCACGGCGCAAATCGCTTTTATTTCTGGCAATGCATGGCTGGCTGCTTCATAACCCAGTCCCTGGCCCCAGTATTCAGGCAGATACCTGTATCCCAACTCAACCTTGCCGAACTCCGGCAGGAACTTGGGGCCGCAAAAACCTATCACCTTGCCATCGGCCTTATGCTCAACTGCCCAGCGACCATAGCCATACTTGCGGTAGTCGGCAAAAATGACCTTTTCAAGCACCTGACCGGCCTCTTCAACATCCTTCAATGGCTCACCAGGGATATACCTCAGCACTTCGGGAATACTGTTCATGGCAAACAAGGCCTGCTGATCACCATCTCGGAACTGTCTCAAAATTAATCTGGGGCTTTCGGTAATCAAGATTAATGACTCCTTTAATTCAGCTTGTTGCCTTAAGGTTGGCTAAAGTTTATTAATGTTTAATAAATCATAACCATAGATTACACTAGGGCGGGCGCGATAAGTCTATAGCCGATCGGATTGAAAGTTGTTTTGTCGCAATGAGAGTGCAGTGCAACCCGGCTAGTATGCCCATACCAGCGTGATAACATGAAACAAGGAAAGCATATGTCCCTGCAAAAAGTCTATATTCCCCTGGCCACCCGTACCAGCCAGTACATCATGGCTGAAATACTGATGACAGATGCGCTGCTCAGTCACTATGCCAGTTACGAAAACTGCTACCGCGAGATCAGCAAGTTGGTATTCCAGTTGGCAGAAAAGGAAGATCTGCACAACATTCATGTGATCGCCAATGACAAACTGCCTGTGGTGCGTTTTCACACCGAGGCCTACTGCTTCCAAACTGCCGAACAGATCCTGTTCTTTTACAACCCGGCCTACCATGAAGCCCAGAATCTTTTCTTCCAGCCGGACTACAAGGCCCGCAAGTTAAGACTGCTGTTTTTGGCTACAGGTAAGGATATTCGCGCTAACGCCGCCAACTTCCACAACCGGGTCAACGCCGTATTGAATGGGGTATTGGACAACCTACCGGAGCAGGAGTTAAAGGTCAAAGTCCGCGATCACCAGCACATGGCCTACGATCTCTTCGCCCGTGCCAAGGGTGAGAAAAAAACCTATGGCTACAAACTAAGAGATATCTATCAGCGCTACAAGTCACGCAGGTGCAAACTGCCGGAAGATCACAGCTCATTGGCCTATGTCACCGTCAGTCTGCCGTTGAGCCGCCGCCTAAAACAGAGCGTACTGGAAGAGGAGCATACCGAGGACTTCAGCCCTCTGTACCAGTTCCTTGAGGACAAGTTCCGCAGCGCGGCGGCCGGCAAGCAATTGCACCGCACCGCCATGGTAGCTAATGGCTTGATGCCTTTGGTTCGCAACAGTAAGTTCGAGAAGGTGGAAAGCACTGCCGAAGCCCAGATGATAGGCTTTGATCCTGCGGCAACCGACACTCAGTTTGTCAGCCATTGGGATGGAGGTAACTTGGTGGAATCGGTGCACTTTTTGCTGGTCGCCGGTAAAGAGGATTATACAGAGCCTGGTTATGGCCGCTATATGAACCAGGTGGAAGCGGCTTTGAAAGACTTTGCCGAAGCCATAGGTTTGGATCCGGAGCGCCATGAACTGGTGTTAAGATTCCATCAGCACATCAGTTACAAGCGTTAAGACTCAAAAAAGCCGGGCTAGTTTTGACAATGCAGCTCAGCCCGGCTTTTACCTTGTTATTATAGGTGTGCTATGAATGAGTCCCCTGGGCTCGGCTATTTCCGCCCCGTGACCACATTGATTCTGGCCACATCCACCAGATCGCTCACCTGATACTTGTCGAACAGCTCCAACAAGGCATCGCTGCCCTGCTCCAGTTTCAACATCATCTCTTCTTCATAAAGCGGCACCAGGCTATAAAAATTGATGCACTTGTCCCGGTCAATCTCCAAGGTGTGGAAAGCGTCATCAAGTAGCAGCGACGGCAGAACTATCATGCCATTTTGACGGGTATTTTCGGCAAAGGGTTCGGCAGGATCACCATTGGGTATTGTGTGTCCCCAGCCCAGCCAGCTGTCGTATTTATGCGGAAAGCGCGCCAAAAACTTAAGCTGTCTTACAGGCCAGTACCACTTTTCATCGCTGAAGGCTTCCTGACTTATCTGCCAGTACGCCGGCAAGGTGATCATCAGCTCCATAAACCTGGGAATATCCGCCTCTTCGGGGGTACTCATAGGCAAGTCACTCATGCCGGAAGTCACCAGAGTATGGAAAGGTCGCTCGTCTGTCGGTGCCACATAATGCACATCAATATGCACAGTATCCGAGATAACTTCATGAAAGACCCAGGTGACTTCACCAATATGGCGCTCAATATGTTCGCTTATCTGGACGATACACTCTTCCCCCATAGGCGATTGCCACTCCTTTTCACCATCCGTGTATCTGAAAATGGGATCACCGGAAAGGCTGTATTCTTGTTCATCCTTACTCATGCCAACTCCTTTTGATTCTGACGCATGAGGTTTTATCACTGCCGGCGAACTAAATCCAGAATAAATGATGAAAAACAAATAGTTGTTAAAATAGTGTTTATATATGGCGATAATGCTTCAATCTGTTATCTGTCGTTACTTGCATTATTTGACGCTAATTTGGCCGGATTTCACATTGTCAGTCGGGAAATCAACCGGGATCTTGTTAACCGAATAATAACAATAATCAGGAGAGATTATGTTCAACAAGAAAAACCCCCTGACTTTGGCGTTGCTGGCAGCCGGGTTAACCCTGGGACTCATTGCCTGCTCGGATGACGACAATACGTCTCAAACCACTGAACCGCCGGTCGTGACGCCACCGCCGCTAACCAGCCCCTTCCCCGAAGGCGCCATCATGGTTGAAGCCGGAGACAATTTGACAACCCGAATTCAGGAAGCTCTGATCAACGCCCAGAGTGGCGCTGTAATCGTGTTGCCAAAGGGCCGATTTGAGATAGATGCCACCTTGTTGTTTGACGGCGATGTCGACGGTGACGGCAGCTATGCCAGCAATGTCACTGTCATGGGCTATGGCCGCGATGAAACCATTCTCGACTTTGCCAATGCCAACGCCGGTGACGGTATTTTTGTGCAAAACGCCCTCAATATCACCATCAAGGATCTATCGGTCTATGAAGCCAAAAACAACGGCATCAAGCTGAAAAATACCAATGGCATCATACTGCGCAATGTCTCCGCCGTGTGGGAAGGTGAGCTGGATCAAGGCAATGGCGCCTACGGCCTTTACCCGGTGGAATGCGAGAATATTTTGATTGAAGACAGCTATGTCCGCGGCAGCGCCGATGCCGGTATCTATGTGGGCCAGTCTGAATACATAGTCGTCAGGCGCAATATCGCCAAGGAAAACGTCGCCGGTATCGAAGTGGAAAACTCGCGCTTTGCCGATGTCTATGACAATGAGGCCATGGGCAATACCGGTGGTATTCTGGTATTCGACCTTCCCATTGGCAACCACAAGTACGGCTCCAGCGTACGGGTATTCAACAACAAGGTTTATGACAACAATACCCACAACTTCGCCAACGCCTCTGCCAACCCGGCCGGAGTGCATATTGTTCCTCCCGGCACCGGGGTGATCATACTCTCCACCAACGATGTGGAAGTGTTCAACAACCAGATCAGCAACCACGATACCCTGGCGGTCACAGTCTCCAGCTTCTTTATCGCCGAGCCGGATGTCTCTGCCTTTGCCGCCAGCTATGCCCAGCCGGGTCAGGCCATTGAAGATGGCTGGCGCGCCACACCGCGCAACATCTATATCCATGACAACCAGATAAGTGGTTTTGCCACCAAGCCCAACGGCTATCTTATCGAGGATATCATCAAGGCCTACATCTACAGCCATGGCCGCTTCCCGGGGATCCTCTACGATGGCCTGGGTGAACTGCTCGCCAACAATGGTACCGGCGCCTATCTCGGCTTTGGTGAACTCCCCTTCAACCCTGACGGCAGTGAAAATGTCTGTGCCAGCAACAATGGAGATGTCAGCATTGGGCAGCTCTACGGCAACAGCAATACCGATGTCAGCATTCCCGATGTCATGTATGAAGCCAAGCAGCAGCAACTGTTGCAATGCTCTTTGGTCAGCCTACCTGTGCATACCGTCACTTTCGGCGAACAGATCTTCGGCTGCGGCGTGGATGATAATACCGAAGGTTGTGACGGCGGCGTTCTGGTCGGCGGTGGCGGTACTATAGGAGAAGGTGAAGGCGGCCTTGAAGGCGATGGCGACCTGTCGCTGTGCAGTGCTCAAGGCTCTGGTGTGAACTGGGATGCTCTGACGGGTGCCAATTGCAGCAGCCTGGCACAGTACCGCCTGTTTGCCGACGCCTCTATGCCGGCGGCCATGCCAAACAGTGGCGGGATCCCTTACAAACTCAACACGCCGCTGTTTACCGACTATGCCAGTAAGTATCGCTATGTGTTTGTGCCGGAGGGGAAACAAGCCAACTACAGCAGCAATGAGGCCTTTGACTTCCCGGTAGGCACAGTACTGGTGAAAACATTTGCCCTGCCCACCGATACCGCAACCAGAGGCGTGGACAATGAAACTATGATTGAAACCCGGTTGTTGATCCACAGAGAGTCGGGCTGGACCGCCCTGCCCTATGTCTGGAATGCCGAGCAAACAGATGCCACTTTGGCCAAGGCCGGTGCCATTCAAGGCAAGAGCGTGGTGCACAAGGGGCAAACCCTGAACTTTGACTATGTTGTCCCGTCAATGAATCAGTGCAAGCAGTGTCATCAGTTCAAGGCCGACAGCGCCAGTCAGGCGGTGTTTATGCCGATTGGTCCCAAGGCCCGCCATCTGAACCGTGACTACCCCTACCAGGATGGCAGCGCCAACCAACTGCTTCATTGGCAAAGCGCGGGTATTCTCAGCGGCCTGCCAACCCTTACCAGCGTCGACAAGGTACCAGCCTATGTGGATGGTGATGAAGCCACTTTGACTCAACTCAGTGACAGCGAGCTGATGCAAACTGCCAAGGGCTACCTGGATATCAACTGCGCCCACTGCCACAGACCCGAAGGTAATGCCTCCAATACCGGGCTGAAACTGGAATACCAGCGCAGCTATGATGAAGACAACGGCTTCAGCCACGGCACCTGTAAATCGCCTGTAGCCTATGGCGGCGGCACTCTGGGCTATGATGTGGTACCGGGTAATCCGGCCGAGTCCATCATGCATTTCCGGATGCAGAGCAATGAGCCGGGCGACAGAATGCCCGAAATTGGCCGTAGCCTCAGCCACGAGGAAGGAGTCGCGCTGATAAGCGAATGGATTAAACGTTTACCAGCGGCCAACTGCTCCAACTGAAGCTGAAGTCAAGCTTGCGTATAAAAAGTAAATCATAGATCCGTACGCACCTGGAAATGCAAACGGCTGTTAAGTCATTGATTCGTTACCAAGTAACAAATACTAACGACTCCAGCCGTTTTTCTGTCGAACCTTTGTCAAAGCTTTGAAGTCGCAATCATAAATATGAGCGCTGCCTTCCAGCTAGCGCACCTGATGCCTTATCTCAAAAGAGCTATGCTCGGCTTGATATTATTGCCAAGTATGACAGGGCTCATTGGCAATGCCGGTCTCAAGCAAACTTGTCGATCAAAGTATGGCTAACCTGACCTCTTGAGCCTACTCAAAACAACCGCAAGCTGACTGATAAACAGACGGGTTATGAGCCAGCAAGCTCTCAAAAAACAACTTAAGCACTATCGTTTTAGGTTAACCAAACAGAAACCTTGACCCAATGCTGACAGCCAATTACTCATCCCCTTGTTTGAGCTGTACCAGGTATCAATTGGAAGGTTTGAATAACAAAAACAAGCTGCTGAAGCGAATAGACTATGGCTAGCGGGATACCGCATACCTCTTTTGGGAAAGTCAGAGTGGCGTTTGAAAGTCAGAGTGGCGTTCGCAGGAGATCAGCGATGAACCAAAAAAAAATAAAGCCCCATACGGGGCTTTATTTAGCTGGCATAGCATTAGAGTGAAACGTTATGGATCCGCGCTTTCTCTTTTATGTATGACAGATAGCTGGTGGCGCTACGTGCTGTCTTGGAGTCTTTTGAGGCCAATTCAGCACGGCGGTATGCCGACTTATAGTCTTTCAGGTTCAGGTAGGCCAGAGCCAGCTCAAACTGAGCTTCGCCAGGATTTTCCAATCCGGCATCCAGCGCTTGCTTGAGTACTGGAATCGCTTCCTTGAACTGCTGATCCAAAGCCAGCAAACGACCTTGTTTCAGGTACAGCTTGCCATCGTTACCGGCAGCTGCTGCTTGACCATAATAAGCCGCGGCCTTCTTCAACTCCTTGGCGTTGTGGAAGAAACCGGCCAACATAGACAGGTTTTTCTCACTTTTTTCGATAAGCCCTTGCTTCATGTGCTTCTCGAAAATCACTGCGCCGCGATAAGCCGAACCTTTGGACGCCAACAGTTGCGACAAACGAGTGATGTTATCAGCAGTTTCCAGGAAACCGTTCTGATAGGCCAAATCGTATGTCACTGTAGCCTTGTCGAAGTCCTCGGTCAGCAGATAGAGCTGAGCCAACTGAACCCAAAGACGCTTATCGTCCTGAAACAGGGGCACCATAGTTTCCAGAACACCAACCGCTTTCTTGTACTGCTTGAGGTTGAAGTAAGCCTGGAACTTAAGCTGGTAAAGGTTCTTATCAGGCTTTTCCGCCAGTGACAAACCTTTATCCGCTGTTTTCAGCACATTTGGATAGTCTTTCAGTTCAGTATAGGCAATACCGATACGACGGTAGACCACAGGATCTTGCTTACAGGAGAAATCCATCCACTTGTTATAGTAGGTGATAGCTTCTTTAAACTTCTTCTCCTGCAGCAGTAGATCCGCATACAACTTCAGAGTTGCACTGTGGTCGGTTCCACCGAGGATATCTGCCTCTACTGCCTGCTTCAGGTACTTGATGGAAGTGCCCATCTGACCTTTTTCAGCGTAGAAGTTACCCAGCATACGGGCGATATAAGCCTTGTCGAAGTCATTACGGGCGTTGGCTTCAAGCAATACGGCGATTGCTTCGTCCAGATTACCGTCCTGATAGGCTTCAAAGGATCTCTGCACCTTTTTGGCAGCAGTTTGACCCACAGCCTTGGCCTGACGTTGGTCAATAGGACATTTCTCAGCGGCCTGGGCGATTGGCGCCATCAGCACTGCACTGCCTGACAAAGTCAACAGCATGGCTGCAGCAAGCTTATTCACTTTTTGCATCTTATCTGTCTCCTTGATTCAGGGTGAAGTCCAGCTGAACTGTCATACCGGGTTGCTTCATCGGCTTACCGTCAACAATCTTCGGCTTGTACTTCCACTTCTTCAGTGCACGAACCGCTTCACGATCAAAGATCCTTCTTGGTTCCGCCTGGATAACTTCAACATCATCAACACCACCGAGTTCGTTGATGGTAAAGCGCAGTTGTACCCAACCTTCTTTACCGTCACGCGCCGCAGCAATGGGATACTGAGGTTCAATCCGCACGATAGGTGTTGCATCACCGTCGCGGGTCATCATGTTGCCCAGCTTAAAGCCTGTGCTTGGACCGCCTGCTTCTACTCCACCCATATTGAATGCCATATTGGTATCAATATCAGAAGAGCTATCCGGTGGCGTTTCCGCTGGCTTCGGTGGCTGCTCTGGTGGTGGGGGTGGCTTAGGTGTCACCCTTGGTTTCTTCTGTGCCTTCGAATCCTGCTTGTCCATTGTGATCTCGATAACTGGCGTTTCGGTTGAGGTGTCGCCACGTTGCGCGCCACCTCCGACCAGGAATGCCATAAACCAGAACAGACCAAAAGTCACAGCAGCACCAATAATGATAGATACTAGTGCTCTTAACATATCAGTCGTTCCCCGCAGATACCGAGACCTTATCAATACCAGCAGCCTTCACCTGATCCAGTACTTTAACAACCAAGCCGTGTTGGGCTTCTTTGTCTGCCTGGATCAGAACGGCGGCTTCTGGCGCCTCTGCCAACATACGTTCTACGTTAGCAGTTACTCGTTCAATATCAACCTGACGGTTTTCCATCATAATCACGCCTGTTTTACTGACGCCGATAAAGATGTTCGCCGAAGGTTTTGAAGTCGCTGTGGACGCCTTGGGTTTGTTGTAGTCCAAACCGGATGGCTTCACAAACGAGGTGGTCACAATGAAGAAGATCAGCATGATGAACACGATGTCGAGCATCGGGGTCATATCGATCTGTGCTTCCTCTTCTACACTGGAATGCTTCTTACGTGCCATGTTCAATCTCTCTCTAGTGGTGTGGCAGGCTGTCTTTCAGCTTTTCCAAGCTGATTTTCATCTTGGCGTCCAAACGAGTGCTGAAGAACACCCCGGACAATGCCGCGACCATACCAGCCATAGTCGGCATAGTGGCCATAGAAATACCAGCTGCCATCAGACGAGCATTACTCGTCCCCTGAACTGCCATAACATCGAACACTGAAATCATACCTGTCACAGTACCCAGCAGACCTATCATAGGACAGATGGCTACCAATGTTTTGATGATCAGCATACGTGCATTCATATCTTGCTTCGCTTGGGATACCCAAGCTTCACGGATACGGTGTGCATACCAGGAGGTGGTTTCCTCCCTGGCATTCCATGCAGTAATGATCTCTTTATGATTCTTAGGTGATACCCAGTTCAGATACCAGAATCTTTCAAGCATCAATACCCACATGAGAAACAGCACCGCCGCTACAAGCCAGAGGACATCGCCTCCGGAGGCCATGAAGCCCCTGACGGAATCCCAAATGTCCATCAGGTATAGCATCATTAGTCAGCCCTCTTCTCTGCGTGTTCAGCAATAATACCGGCACTTTGCTCTTCAAGGATTTGAACAATAGATTTACTGCGAGCCACAACGATAGCATGACACAGCATCAGTGGCAGAGCCGCAATCAGACCCTGTACTGTAGTTACCAGTGCCATAGAGATACCACCGGCCATCAGTTTTGGATCGCCAGTACCGAACAGCTGGATGCTCTGGAAGGTTGCAATCATACCGGTTACGGTACCCAGCAGACCCATCATAGGAGCGATAGCCGCCAATACTTTGATGATAGAGATACGTGTTTCCAGCGCTGGCGTTTCTTTCAGGATGGCTTCATCCAGTTTCAACTCCAGAGTCTCAACGTCAACATCTTTATTCTCTTGGTACACTTTCAGTACACGGCCCAGAGCGTTGTTACCTGGATTGGCAACATTCTTGGCCTGAGACTTAACGCGAGCACCGATAACAGTCAGAGTAACCAGACGCTCCAGCGAGATCAGCAGACCCAGAGCCAGCAAGGCAATGATGATGTAACCAATGGTACCACCGGCCTCAATACGATCTTGGAAGCTGGCCTTCTGAGTGAAGATATTCAGCAGAGTACCGCGGGCAGGGTCTACATACAGCTTGGCTGTACCTGAAGTGGCTTTTTCGAAGTCAGCGATAGGCTTAACCTGATAACCTTCCGGCTGCTGAGACAGCTCCTGGATCAGACCCAGCTCGTGATTCAGAACCACATACTTATTATCAGCCAACAGGTTAAAGGCACCGACACGATAGATGGTGGTGTTGTTCACGTTACCATCAATGTCAGTTACTGAACCTTCAAACTTAACCACTTTGCCAGATTCGGCCATTTCGAAAAGTTGCTCTTCCCAGAAGCGCTCCAGTTCTTCAATCTTAGGTAGTTGCTTACGGGCACCCAGGTCCTGAACGAACTTGTCACGTCCTGGATACTGGGCACTGACGTTGGAGTTGATCAGCTTACCGGCGAAATCGCCTGCTTCGCCTTTAACCACACCAAACATTTCACCCAAGTCACCCTGAGCGGTTTTCAGATCTTCTTCGAGTTGAGCAATTTTACGCTCGTTGTCGAGGAAGGCCTGGTTCAGGTCTTTACCGCGTTGAGTTTCAGCAGCCAGCGCATCTTTTTCACGCTTCAGCAGGGCAGCCTTGTCGCCACGCTCGGCTTGGAACTCTTGTTCACGCTTAGCATTAATTTTGCCTTGAGCGGCACGTTCAACTTTAACTTGCTGCAGCAGTTGATCAATCGTCTTAGGCGCCTCTGCGGCACTGGCCATACCGGCAGACAGTGAGAAACTGGCAGCAACGACGGCGGTAGTGATTAGCTTTTTCATTATTGTGCAGCCTCCGCAGCTGGAATTGGTAGTGCGAACAGATCCAGAGCCCCTTGTTTACGGGCGATACGAATACCCTTGGTGATGTCACGCAGATAGCTGTCATCCAGCTTATCCCAACCCTTGGTTTCAGAGTTGTACATCCAGGCAGTCTTCTGGTCCAGGCTCTGAGCGTACAGAGCTACGCGGCCCAAGCGGAAGAAATCAACCAGCACTTCTTTACCATCAAGGTTCAGCTTACCGGTTTCAACGTCAACAAAGCTGCCGTACTCACGCTCGATGCTGTAAGCATCCAGGATCAAACGGAACTTTTCAGCCAGAGTCACTTCGGCAGTGTTAAGCAAGTCTTTGAGGTTTTTAACGCGCTGTGCACGGTCTTCAGATTTGAATGGCAGATCCAGAGCCACGAACTGCTCCAGGGCATCAACCATTTTAAACATCAAAGGAACAACACCTTGACGCAGTTTGTCTACGCCATTGATATCGTCCTGAATGGATTTCATTGTGGCTTCCTGATCAGCGACCAGTCCTGCCAGATAATCATTGTAGGCTTTGAGAGATTCACGCTCGTCAGCAACGGCGGAATATTCGAAAAGCATATCTTGAGCCTGGTCAAAATACTTATCGATCTTCTTCTGTGACGCAACGGCGTCTGACTGCAGACGACCCGCGGCTTTTTGCGCGTCGGTAAGAGGATCTGCAACGACTAAGTTGCTGCTGGCGAGTGCCAGCGCGCCAACAAGCGCAGAAGCGATTTTTGTTCTATTGCTTACCTTGGACATAGTTCCCAACCAATTTGAAGTGATTAAAAAGGTTTAACTTTTCAGCAACAGTGCCCCGAATATCCCTATTTCAACGGCAGATGGTGCTATCAAGTATGTCTTTCTCTTGTGATTGTTAGTTTTTTATCTTCCCTTTCCTATGCCCCTGAAGGCATAGACCCGCTGGCATCATTTCACAAAATGTTGACCTGTGTCAACATTTGAAATGAGGCGAAAACGCTGGAAACTAAGGCTAACTGTGTGATTAATCATCAATGGCTTTTTTTTACATTTAGTGATCAATTGTCAGCCACCTTCTTAGGCGATGAATAGCGGTAAAAACAGCATAAGCTAATATTTAACCTTATGATTTATATATAATTAAAAAGCATAAGCCGGTGCGATATGTTTTATCAATCTTGAAAGAATTCAATTCGACAGACCGATGGTAATCCACTTTTTCCAAGCGATTACTGTCCTTGGGAAAGCGGTTTAACCACAAAACCATCTCCCCTGCTCTCTTGCCATGAAATCAATTGGCAGCCAGGTTCGATTGCAGTTGTTACGCAATAGTGTTTTGTCAATTTGCGACTATGTCTTACTTATATAGAGTTTAAAAAGTAAAAACCCCGGAAGGTATCCCGGGGTTTCATTCATTGAAGCTGACTTAATTCATCCAAAGATGAAGTTTGTCATTAGAACTTCATGCTGGCACGAACGAAGAAGTAGCGGCCCAACATATCATAAGTATAAGGGTCGGTATTCGAGTCGTTGTTACCAGTGTAGTACGGAGGCTCTTTGTCAAACAGGTTGTTAACACCGCCGGATACACGGATGCGGTCTGTGATATCGTAAGAACCTGACAGGTCATGGTAAACCACGCTGTCTACTGAAGGCGCGTAGCAGCTGCCATCATTTTTCTTACAAGCAAACGAGTCCATACCGTCGATGTAGCGAGCTTCATAAGTGACAGTCCAATCATCACCGGCAGCGGTAATGTTCAGGTTGCTCTTGAACTTGGCATAAGCACCCACGCCACCTGTGATATAGCCACGATAGTCAACCGCATTACCATCCGGGTCAAACTCTTCATACTCACTCAGGATAGAGCTGTCCCAGCCGGCCTTCCAGTCCAATCCAAAGGCATCGAATACGTAGGCAACGTTGATGTCGTAACCTGAGGTATTGGTAGCACCTATGTTCTGCAGACCGTTGTCGAACTTGATACGACCGCTATTGTCGAGCTCAATATTGGAAGACTGACACAGCGCAGTGCCTGTGTTGATCTTGTTCCCACCTGCATCCAGACACTGGTTGGCAATATAGTTGTTGTCAACTGAAGTAATAGTGTTGGAAATCTCGATGTCATAGTAATCGACGGTCAGAGACAGACCTTCTACAAAGCTTGGTGAATACACCAGACCCAAAGTAGTGATATCAGCTTCTTCAGGAGTCAGCATTTCGTTACCACCAACAGTCACTTCAGCCTGATCCTGATCAGTAGCAGGGTGAACAATCTGCTCGAATGATGGTGACTTACCACCATACAGTTCGTATACAGTTGGCGCACGGAAGGCAGTGGACATACCACCGCGGATCATCAGGTCATCATAGACACGCCAGGTCAGACCCAATTTCCAGGTAGTATCATCACCGAAAGTGCTGTAATCGAAGTAACGCATAGCGGCGCTCAGATCCACTTGCTGCGCCAAAGGCAATTCGCTCAGCAGTGGAATCGCCAATTCTGCGTAAAATTCATTAACGCTGAAATCACCGGAGGTTGGCTCAACGCGAGGATCGTTTGCCAAGCCCTGAGAAGTCAGAGAATCCGGAGTATAGTGAGCAGCCTCTTTACGATGCTCGTAACCCGCGGCAAAACCCATTATACCGGCAGGCAATTCAAACAAATCGCCGGACAGAGTCGCCGCAATGATATCCAACTCGCTGCCACCGCTGTTCACTTCGGTATAGATGTATGGCTTGATGCTCTCACCTTCCCATGATGATTGCAGGAAAGGATCGAAAGTGCCTTCAAGAACTGCAGCATTGATGGAACCCAAGTTGTGCAGGTTAGCTAAAGTATCGGTTGAGTCGTTCTTACCTTTGTTGTAAGAAGCATCCCAGGTCCAGCCGTTTTCAAACTCACCTTCCAAGCCAACAACGATACGTATGGTGTCTACTACTTGGTCAAAGTCACGGGTACCGGACTCAACCATACGACGACCATAAGCCAGTGCTTCACCGGGTTGCACCCAAGGCAGCAGCTCATCGGTCATCCAGCCACCGGCTGACTTAGGATTGTAAACCCAAGCAGAGTTGTTCCAGATTGGCTGAGGCGCCATTTGCTGATTGGACCAACGCTTGGAGTACATGGCTTCGGTGAAGAAACGAATCGATTCGGTCAGTTCATAAGTACCCGCCATGGACAGGTTCAAACGCTCCATTGGCGTCGACAGATAGCTGTCTTTGGCATAGTTGTATCTGTCGGCATCGCTGAACTCATGATAAGTTCCACCCAAGCCACTCAGGTCCGCTTCAGACATACCATCAAAGTATTGGAACTTAGGCTTGCCTTCGCCGTTATCGACGTACTCACCATAGTAGCCCTTGTCACCTATGGCATAAGCGCCTTCGGGTCCGGTGCCCACGATACCAAAGTTGTTGTCACCCCAGATGTGACCGCCTTGAGAATAGCTACTACCACCGCAGTACAGGCTACGTTCCCCTTTTGGACCTGTTTCTGCAATAGGACACTTTGAAAAATCACGGTCAGCCTGGCTGGCATCACCGCGCTTGGTGTATTGAGCATTAACAACGACATTACCTTTCTCGAAGGTGTTACCCAATGTCATGTCGATGCTGGACTCGTCAGCGTCACCTTCACCTGAAAGACCAGTTTGAACGTTGATTTCAAAACCGTCGAAATCTCTTTTCAGAATGATGTTAACCACACCGGCAATCGCATCGGTACCATAAATGGCAGAAGCGCCATCTTTCAGTACTTCGACACGCTGGATCATGGATACCGGAATGGTGTTAAGGTCAACAGAAGAAGCAGCACCGGTACCGGATGCAATCATACGGCGACCATTCACCAGAACCAAAGTACGGTTGTCACCCAGACCACGCAGGTTGATACGCGAGTTACCGCCTGAGCCGTTGTTGATACCGGCGTTGGTCATGGCACCACCGGCAGAGGTCATTTTTTGCAGAACGTCGTCAATATTCACTGCACCTGACGCTATGATAGATGAAGCATCGATCACACTGACAGGGCTTGCAGTTTCCATATCGGTGCGCTTGATACGAGAGCCTGTAACCTGAATACGCTCTACATTGTCAGCACCTTCTTCGGCCGCCAAAACGGTTGGAGCGCTAAAAGCAGTCGCTGCAACACCACCAACCAATGCCAGACGCACTGCGTTGGTTAACGAATTATTCTTATACATACTTATCTCCCTTTCGACATCTTGTGTCTTGGTAACGGATCCAAATGCTTTGTCCGGATCCTTTAGTTGTTTGCTGGTAGACACGAGTTTACCCGCAACAATTTCACGCAAATAAAATCACATAACAAACATTTTATCAACATTTGAAACGTTAATATTGCATATAAAATTAACAACAAAAGAGAGATGAGATTATTTCATTTAGCATGAATCTAGTGGCTCTTACACCAAGATTGCCCACTTCAACCAGAGCTGAAAACATTAACACCATGAATTAATAGAGTTTTATAAAAACCATCTCACCCCTCTCAATCGTAACAAACGCGTTACATATCTCTTTCTGGTAAGACGTACGAACACTTTTTTCCCCAATAAAAAAAGCGCCTTTCGGCGCTTTTTTAAACAACTCTATTAACAATCAAAGGGTGTAACGAATACCGATAGCGATACCATCATCTTCAGATAATGACATTCTAGCTTCTTGCGCTTTATCGGCGCTGGTAAAGTCGCTGTAGTCTTTACGTGCTTCAACATAAAGAACCGTATTCAGATCCCAAACAAAGTGTAAACCTACAACCACAAACTGACGCTTGAACACATCGTTAGGATCGGCATTAAAGTTTGGTTGAATAACATAGTCTTTCCCTGCATCCAGAATGTTATAAGACACAAAAGAACGTAGACCATTATCAAACTTGTAAGAAACTAAGGTTTCAACACCATAGGCATCTTTAATCAAGCGTCCGATGTTATCAGTATCATGATTTTCTTCTTTGTGAGCATTTGCGGCAACATATAATCCATTCTTGTCAAAATCACCCCAAGTAGCGCCCACACCATAGATTAAATCAACAGCGGTTTTGTGCTCACCAGTACCATAGACCACATCAAACTCACCTCGGTTTATACCCGCCATTAAGCTGAATTTATCTGTGGCCTTGTAGGTCAAAGACGCACCATAGGTGTAATCGTAAGTAACCTGTTGCGCTTCTTTCTTACTTGCATTCCATTCTGCTTCACAGGCACTCTCAGTGATGTTTTCGATGTCGCATGTATAGAAGCTACTGTTTTTTAATTGTGCCTGAACCGCAAAGCTCACATCACCGATGCTGTTACGGTATTGAACAACTTTATCACCACGACCAACACCGTTTACCGCGCCATCGTCTTTGTTGAAAGTGTAAACACCAGCAGCATTACCATCCCACACAAAACCGTAGTTAGTGTTGTATACCACGTCGTACCAGGCACCCCATTGTTTACCAATAGTGATAGTGCCATATTTATCGTGGCTAATGCCTGCGTAGCCCAGACGGTTGTAGAAGAACTCATCCTGGACTGATTCGAAGCGATTGTTATAAACAATATCGCTGCTGCCAACAGGGTTCACGCCCCATTCCAATTTGGCAAATGTGTTCCAACCGTGGGTTAACTCACGACTAAAACCAAAATTAATCCTGGAAGCACCATTGACGACTTCCGTTTCACCCTGAGTATTGATTACTCGGACATCAACGAAACCACCGATTGAGACTGCATTTTTTTGATCTTTATAGATTTCAATGGCTTGTACCGATGGAACGGCTAAGAGTCCTGCCAGGACGGATGCGATGAGAGTCTTGTTCATTTGTTGTAACCTTAAGTGTTTTCAGCCTGCCTACCCCATTCCGTTGTTTTATTTCCTTCCAAGGGGAGCGAAGATTAGCAAAAGCTCCGTAAAGCGGCAAAGATAAAAATCACATTTTTTATTACTTTTGCCTTAAAAAAAACCATAAAGGTCGTAAAAATCCAGAAATAAAACCACACATTAACTTTGTTAACTTTTTGAAACAACTTTAGTGTCAGATTAAACTCAGCTGTCCAGTGCTGATTGAGGTAAAACTTTCTTTCATTATGGAAAGTATTGGATCGGCTATCGGCTTGATTTGCCTTTCAATATAGTAGTCATAATCAATGGCTGAACGTCTGAGGGAAACTGCTTCGGGGCCATTGATTGTTACCAGATAATTAATCCGGGTGCCCAAACGGCCATAACTCAAATCGCCGGTGTGCTCCAACAGTTGTCTGGCCGCCTTGACATGGGGTGATGCCTTGGCCTGATAGGCATCCAATTTACGCCTTAGTCGCTTGGAGAAAATAAGCTCATTATCATAGTCACCGCGTTTGAGCGCTTCTATTTCTGTGGCCAGAAAGCCCACCACATCCAAATGATTGAACATACGCCGGTACAACTCGTATTGAATCCGTCTGGCCAAAGGGCTCCAGTCACTGCGAACCTGCTCCATGCCTTTGAAGATGATATCCAACTGACCTTGGCTATTGCGGCTGGCACCGACATAGCGCTTTTTGGAGCCTTCTTTCGAATCTCTGAGGGTGGGCATCAGAAACTGTTCATAATGGCGCTCAAACTCGAGTTCCAGATGACTCTGCAGCTGAAAATTATCCGCCAAATGTTGTTGCCACTTGGCGGTTACCCTGGCAGCCAACGCCCTGCCGAAGGCTTGCGGATCTGTAATGTCATGCTGCTGTCCCAGCCAAACAAATGTCGAATCTGTGTCGCCATAGATGACACTCATGCCTTCATCCTCAATCCAACGTTTGGTCTGCTGCATGATTTCATGACCGCGCATGGTAATTGAGCTTGCCAATCGGGCATCGTGGAACACACAGCCCCGAGAGCCCAGTACCCCATAAAGCGAATTCATGATGATCTTGATTGCCTGAGACAGGGGCGCATTGGCTTGGGCCTTGGCACTTTCCCGCTCTTGGGCCAACTTGGCAATAAGCGTTGGCAATATAGGTTGTTTACGGCTGAATCTTGCACCGAGAAAACCGGGTACCGTCTCGGCTTCGGGTTCACCCATACCCAACACCAGCCCCATGGGGTCGATTAAAAAAGTACGGATGATCGAAGGATATAGACTCTTGAAGTCCAGCACCAGAATGTCCCGGTAAAGGCCCGGAATGGAGTCCATCACATAGCCGCCGGGACTCTCCAGGCCGTCACTGGCCGGTGCTGCTGGCGCCACAAATCCGGCCCGGTGCAAGTGTGGCAGGTAGAGATGATTGAACGCCGCCACCGAAGCCCCTACCCGACCAAACTCCAACCCGGTCAGTTGCGCCCGGGCCAAGGCAAAATTCAATAAATCGGTTTTATCGAAAATATCCAGTACCAGACGGCAATCGGTCAGATTGTAGTGGGCCAATGCCAATTTATCCTCTTGAAAGAGCTGGTTTATCTCCTGGCCGCGATCTTCAACTTTATCTATCGCCTTGCCTTCACTCAAGAGTGCGCGGGAGACGAACTCGAGCGAATAGCGCTCAAACTGATAGAAGGCGGCCTTGAGCCAGTCTATACCGTCCAGCACCACTCTTCCGGGCAAGGAGAGGGTTTCCGGCCGATACTTGCCTTCTACCAACCAGGACATGGGCACGCCTCCCCGCCCAAGCCGTGCTTCTATGCCATGATGGACGTAGCGTCGGCTCAGCAGTGCCAGGTCAAAATTGACAACCGACCAACCTATTATGATGTCCGGATCCCAGAGACTGAACCAGTCAATCAAAGCCTGCAACAGAGCTGCTTCATCCCTGACCCAGTGGATATAGTCAGGCCCGCCCTGGGCTTGACCTATCATGTACACCCGCTGAAACAGCGCTCCATCGCGGTCACGACCGTAGAGTCCGGCGGAATAGAGCTCGCCCTGCATGCTGCATTCAAGATCGAGGGAAATAACAGCCAGTTCTATATTGTTGAGCGAGGCTTTCCTGGCGCGGCTGGCAACAAACCGTTGCAGCGCGCCGCTTTCCTCGCTGAAATAACCGTAAAACTCGGCATCGAGCGCAATAAAGCGTTCAATCAAGAAACGCTGCTGGGGTTTAAGATCGGCTTCATATAAGGGCATTCCCTGATCCTGGGCCTGCTTTTGCAGTAACCGCATCTGTTGCCGACTGCGACTGTAAAGCGCCGCAACCTTCTCTTTGGCGAAGTTTCTCAGCGCCAACGGCTGGGCCCGTACCTGGCTTAAACTCTGGCATAAAACCGCCGCATCCTTCTCTTTGGCAAAGCAAACCTGTTCCTGCTCCGGCACCTCAACCAACACAGGCCCCTGCTCGGTGGCCAGATAGTATTGCAGGCATAATCCCTCATTTCTCTGAGCCAGATGACGGGTAAGAATACGACCCTTAAGGGTTTGCGGCGTGTTTTGGGGCATGTGTCGGGACAATCGCGTTTTAGTGGTTTATTAGCATAAGAAATTACTGGTATTATATACAGGATAATTTTCCAGAACCGAGTCTCATGCTAGCAGCCCATGTAAAGACCCAGATCCGTGAGATCTACAAGGACATTGCCTCCGCACTGCCCAACTTCCGTTCCCGCCGGGAGCAGAATTATATGGTGGCGGAGATCTCCAAAACACTTGCCGGTGAATACGACAAGCAGCGGCGGATCATGGTGATTGAAGCAGGCACTGGTATAGGTAAATCCCTGGCCTATATTCTGGGAACCATACCCCTGGCGCTGGCCAGCAAGAAAAAAGTCTGTATTGCCACCGCCACAGTGGCGCTGCAGGAACAGTTGCTGCATAAAGATCTGCCGTTTTTTCTGCAACACTCCAAGCTCAACTTCCGTTACGGTCTGGTCAAAGGGCGTCAGCGTTACGTATGCTTGGCCAAGCTTGAGATGTTGGTCGGTGACGGCAACGGCAGCCAGATGGCCATGTGGCAAACCAAGCCGGATACCTCACAGGTTGAGCAGTTGCAGGCTCTGCTCAAAGACTATCAGGATGGCCGCTGGAATGGTGAACTTGATACCCTCAAAACGCCGCTGCCAGACCACCTGTGGCAGCAGATAGCCTGTGACAAACACAGCTGTCATCGCCAACTGGCCAGTCACAGCCACTGCCCCTTCCACAAGGCCCGCGAAGATATTGACACCTGGGATGTGCTTATTGCCAACCATAGTTTATTACTGGCCGACCTTGAACTGGGTGGCGGTGTGATTCTGCCGGACCCGGAAGAAGTTTATTACGTTATCGACGAAGCCCATCACCTGCCGAATGTGGCCAGGGATTTCTCCAGCGCCCAGGCCACGCTCAGAGGGGCCTGTGATTGGCTGGAGAAAGTCAGCAAGACCACTGCAAAACTGCAAAACCAAATAAAGAGCAACAATATCATCGCCCCGGCGCAGGCGATGTTGGATCGCATCGAAGAGTTAACCGGTCTGCTGAATCAGGTTGCCCACTACTGTGATACCCAACCCAAACTCTTTGCCAACCCGGAAAACCGCCTGCGGTTCGAACATGGCAAGCTGCCGGACGCCCTGTTGATCCAGGCAGAAAACCTGGCCACGGCCTCCAACGATGCCCTCAAGCAATTCAACAAGATGCAGGCTATCCTCAGCGAAAGCGTCAAGGATGGTGAATTGCCAAGGCATCAGGCCGAAGCCCTCTTGAGTGAAACCGGCTTTATGATGCAGCGCCTAGAAAACCTGCAAAAGCTCTGGAAAATGATGGCCAAGGAGGACAACCCCAAAGGTGCCCCCACCGCCCGCTGGATTGAAGCCCTCAGCGGCAAGCAGCAGGACTACCTTTTCAGTGCATCGCCAATCGAGGTCGGCTATATGCTGGAACATATGTTGTGGGAAAAAGCCGCCGGCGTCGTGCTATGTAGCGCCACTCTCAGAGCACTGAACCGCTTTGAGCATTTTGCCTATCAGGTTGGCCTGTCACTCAATGATGGCAGTCGCTATCTGGCGCTGCAATCTCCTTTCGATTTTGAAAACAACGCCACTCTCTACCTGCCGAAAATGCGCACTGAGCCAACCGAAGACACCTACACAGAAGAACTCGCCAGCCAGATAAAGCAGTTGGTGGAGGGTGAAATGGCCACTCTGGTACTGTTTGCCTCCTACTGGCAGATGGAAAAGGTGGCCGATCTACTGCGCAACAAGCTGGTATCAGAACCACTGATCCAGGGCAGTGCCCCACGCCAGCATCTACTCGAGCAGCATAAGCAGAAATGTGACAAAGGTGAGCCCAGCATTATCTTTGGTACCGGCAGTTTTTCCGAGGGTCTCGACCTTCCCGGCGACTACCTGACCAATTTAATAGTGACCAAGCTACCGTTTGCCGTGCCAACCTCGCCGGTAGAGCAGGCCCATGCAGAATATGTCAAAATGAAAGGCGGTAACCCGTTTTTACAATTGACTATTCCGGATGCGTCACGGAAACTCATCCAGAGTTGCGGCCGCCTGTTGCGAAAAGAGCAGGACTATGGCCGAATAACCATATTGGACAGGCGTTTGGTAACCAAAAGATACGGATCGTCGCTGCTCGATGCCCTGCCGCCTTACCGCCGCGTTATCGAATGATGCGCTCAATCAGGATGTAAAGTGGATATTCTGCTCGAACCCAGCAGCTGGGCCATATTGGCCGCAGTCGGCCTGCTGGCCGGATTTATTGATGCCGTAGTCGGTGGCGGCGGCCTGCTGTCCATTCCTGCCTTGCTGACCGTGGGCATGCCGCCTCATCTGGCTCTGGGGACCAATAAGCTGGCTGCCTGCTTCGGCTCCTCCATGGCGGCATTTACCTATTACCGCAAGCAGTTGCTGACGCCAAAGTTCTGGCTGTTCGCCTTTATTGCCACCGCCATAGGCGCCGTTATCGGCAGCATTGCCGTTTATCTCATCGATACCCGTTGGCTGGAAAAAATTCTGCCACTACTTATTATCGCCATCGCACTCTATTCGCTGTTTTCACCCGGAGCCATGGGCTGTAGCCAGTGTAAACCCGTCACCGAAACGCCGGCAAAACATAAACAGATACTTCAGGGGCTGGGGCTTGGCGCCTACGACGGCTTTGCCGGCCCGGGCATTGGCGCCTTTTGGGCGGTCAGCTCGACCGCACTTTACCGCCTGCCCTTCCTGCACAGCAGCGCCTTGGCCAGGGCAATGACTTTTGTCAGCAATATCACGGCATTGATGATTTTCCTGCTGCTAGGTAAAGTGCACCTTTTGGTCGGTGTGGTGATGGGCTTGTGTATGATGCTGGGTTCTTATATCGGCGCTCACTCGGCTATCCGCTTCGGAATGCCGTTTATCAGGCCACTCTTTATTGCTATTGTGGTGCTTATCGCCGCCAATCTAGCCTGGAGTGCCTGGTTTTGAACACTAATCAACTGGTACAACGCCTGCGGGAACAACTCAGGCAGTTGGAGCAAGAAGTGCTGCAACATGATGCTTCTTTACCAGCGGCGCAGCGCAAACTGCTGCAGGATACTGAACGCTTCAACAGCGAACTGTTTATTCAGCATGGTGCCCAGCTCTATCCCTGTGTGGAACAGCTGCACAAGAGCATAGATCAGCTGGAAAAACAGTTGCGCCATCAGTTGGCCCAACACACTATAGCCTTAAGCTGCGAGCGTATTCAGGACAGGTTTGTCGCCCTGAAACGGGCCCTTGGCACCACAGGTCTCAACGCCAGGGTCCAGAAGCTACAGCAGGCCAGCAAGCGGAGAAGCTACCAACAACGTCAGGGCCGCCGACACCAGGAAAGTGGTTTTGGCTGGATAGCTGCAGGTGTTATGCAAAACAGCCATCAATTGTACGAAGAGCTGAACAAACATCTGAACTGGGCCAAAAAAATAGAACAAAAGATTGAACAATTGCAATCAAAGCTTGAAAACTGTCATAGTACTGACAAAATCCCCGTCCAGAATGACATCCTTTTGATGCATCGCCGCCTCGGTAAGTGCAGGCAGGCGATCAGCTATATTGAAGATCGCATTCAGGCATTTGAACGTCCGCATCAGAGTTACAATCGTTAAGGAGCAACAATGAAACTACGCTTGACCGCCTCGGCCATACTGGCCCTGCTCAGCACTTCCTCGGTATTTGCGGCCAATCTGACCATCCCTATGTCTTTTGAATATCTGGCTCTGGATGGCAAAGAAATTGAAACCAGCAACTTCAACCACAAATCTGAGCTGGCACTGTCCGAAGGTGTCCACAAGATTGCTATTCGTTATCATGACATGGTCGATGATGAGTTTTCCGACAGTCAAAGCTTCGTTAAGTCTTCTCCTTTCATTCTGACCTTGAAAGCCGAAGGCGACAACGAGTACATCCTTAAGCCTGCCGATGGTGACTACGTCAAAAAACCCAAAGAGTTTGCCAAAACCCCTCAGGTCGTCATTACCCGCGCCGATAAGGGCCAGGTCAACTACCAGGTGGAACTGACTCAACTGAAAGAAACCACTTTCCTGTCACAGCTGTTCAATGGCAACAAGGGTCCAGATGTTGAAACCGCCGCTGCAGCCGTAACCTCAGGTAACATGGCCGCCAACCAACCTGTGGCACCTGTATCCCAGCCATCACCTGTCAGTGCCATGACAATGCCAGCAGCTTCCAAGGCCAGTGGCCAAGGTGGTGACAGTGCCGCCCATGCCCAGCAAATGCTGCAATACTGGTGGTTACAGGCCGATGAAGCGACTCGCAAAGAGTTCATGAGCTGGGCCATCAAACAGCTCTGATAGATGCTCCCTTTGGTGTATCACGCCAGCTATTCTAGGCTGGCGTTACCATCCCGGCACAGATTTCCAATCAGCAAATATCAACGCCTGTTTGAGTATCTGTGCCAAACTCCATTTTCCGGGCAATTTAGCCTCTGTTCCCCAAATCCTGCAAACCAAACTGCCCTCGCCTCTGTGCATTGTCCTCTATATGTTGCCGGGTTTATGCACAACCAGTTGGTTCCTAAGGCAATGCGCCGCATAGGCTTTCCCTGGAGCGAGCATCTGCTAGCGCGGACACTGCACTCAGTCGCCGGTACTGAGCTGGCGGCGCGAAAAGCGCTCGAGCACGGCATAGCGCTGCATATCAGCGGTGGTTACCATCACGCTCACCAAAACTTTGGCAGCGGTTACTGTATTTTCAACGACCTGGTCTACAGTGCCAGACGCATGATAAACCAAGGGCTGGCGGACAAGATTTTGATTATCGACTGCGACGTCCATCAAGGCGACGGCACAGCCACCATGACAGCCGGCGATGCGAACATCATCAGTTGCTCAATACACTGCCGACAAAACTTCCCCGCCCGTAAAGCAGACTCTCACTATGATATCGAGCTTGAAAAAGGCGCTGCTGATGACGAGTACCTCTCAACGCTGGAGCAGATACTGCCTTTGCTGCTCTTGACTCATAGGCCGGATCTCATTCTTTATGACGCTGGGGTCGATGTGCATGCTGAAGATGAACTCGGTTTGCTGCAGCTCAGCCTTGAGGGCATATTCAAACGGGATATGAGCGTATTGCGTCATGCCAGAGACGCGGCAATACCAATAGCCTGTGTCACGGGAGGCGGATACTGCAAAGACCCTCTACAATTAACATTCAGACACAGTCAATTATTTCGCGCCGCGACTAAGCTGTATCGCTAAAGGCTACGAACCAATTGCTACCAACCAAGCCTAACGCAGCAAAACTTTGGGAGCGTCACCTATGCAGCTAGAGATCCGCAACTACTACGAAGTGATGTTAATGGAAATCCTCACTGAAGAGGGGTTGATGGATGAGCTGCCAACCGACTATGTGGCAGATCTGGCTTGTATCACGCTCAATCAACTACCGGTGCGCTACATTCACCATCTGGTGGACACCTATTTCTACGGCGACTACCAAGAGCAAGATAGAATGCGCAACGAGATCTACCAGGCATTAGAGAAATCGCGGGCGTTTTTGAAATCCAAATTGCCCCCGAAACTGGAAACCGAGCAGCAAGCGCTGGGGTAGCACAGGCCCAGTTATCAAGAAACACGGATAACTCTGGGTTTGAGCCTCACCAGCGGAAATAAAGTCGCCGCTCTGCTGCTATTCTTTTACTTCTTGGCGGTCTTGTTTTGGCCGTTAATGAGGTGGTAGCCAAGCCATCGCAGTCCATGTAGCCAGCTGTTTATACCAAACGAAAGTGTTAATGGTAGCCATTGGCGCGTCTTCTCTATAGAGGGGCTGCGCTTCTGGCGCATCAAATATCGTGTCGGGAGTAACAGAGATAAGGGTGGAAATCGGCTTTAGCTAGACTCAAAGTGTACCACCTTGTGTATCACCAAGGTTTATCTCAAGCTAACCATTTGAAAAGGTTTGGAATTGGAGGTTCCCCCAGAGCCACACCCCGGCACATGAGTCACTTGCTACGGTTGCTCCCTTCCGGGCCTGGCCGGGTTCACAAGTTATCATTGCGGGGAGGACGCGAGGTAAGCATCCATTCACACGCTTGAAGACACCTAAGTGGATTAATCTGTTGAATGACCCACAATTTGTATCACTCATTTAATCCTATGGCAAGGTATGACAGGTTCCTAATCTATTTCATTAGCTGGGCTTCTTTATGTGTGATAGCATGGTTTAGGTGACTGTTTTTTATACTGCAATGTAGTCTAATTTTATTAAGAAGTGGATATGTCTATTTCAGAGGAAGCGTTACAGCCAAAGTGCCCAATCTGTGGTGCTCAACCAGTTCATACTGATGAACATCAAAAGTTTATGATTTGTAAAGATTGCGGTCATAAAGAGAATTTTGATGACTTTATGGAAGAGTTTAAGTCTAAGGTTTTGAATGAAGTAGAGAACTCTTTAACCAAGTCTCTCGAGAAAGCATTTAAGGGTAGCAAGAACATTAAGTTTACTAAAAGGTAAAGTAATGGAATTGACAGTTAGTATGGTGAATTTTATAAGTGTTATAGCTGCGGTGTTAGCAGCGCTTTTTGCTGGCGGCTCTTTATGGCATAGCGTTAGAACGCATAACAAGCAAGAAGATCTAATTAGGGAACTAGGCTACCTACAGCGAGAACTAACGGCATTAGACTTAAGAAATGCTAAAGAGCGTGAGTTAACCAAAGAAAAGGCTGCGTTTACCGCTAGGTTTGTTGGTTTCGGGAGCAATGGTAGTAAGCACTTAGTTATTACTAATGTTGGTTCGACTCAAGCTAGGGATGTTAGGATTGACTTTGATGAGAGAACTCATTTTGTTCTGCCGTCAGAGGTTGATGAGCTATTCCCGTGTGAACTAGATAGTTCAGAATCTGTTAAGTTGCTGGCAACAACCTCGCTTGGCAATAAAGCGACAAGGGAATCATTTACTTTGTCGTGGGTAGATGGTTTGGGTCGTGACAGTAAAAAATTTAATGTCCAGTATCGCTAATTAATTACGCTTGTATCCTGACTACTAGTCACCTTAAAAATACCAAAAATTTCTGAGGCCTTTCTAGATAAGGCGTTTGCCCCAATTCCCCCCCGTACCCCCTATCGATTTATTTTCTGCCCTTCGTTTCCCCAAGACACTCTCAGACCAACCACAGACACCATCCATAGGCTCAACAAACCATCGTTTTATGACACTGGGAATCGTGGGTCTTATCTGGTATCAACAAAATAGCATTTGACATTGTTGAACCCCAAGATCATTCTTGATACCGATTATGACACCACCGAGAGTTAACTCATGAGAACCTTTGCTTACTGTCGTGTTTCCACTGTCGAGCAGAATGCCGAGACTCAAGCCCACCAGCTCAAGGAGCGCATCCCAGAGCTACTGGATAGTCGTATCATTAGCGAGTCTATCTCTGGAGGCGTAGCAGCCATGGCTCGGCCAGCTTTCAAGAACCTAGTAGACCACAAGTTGGAAGCTGGAGACCGCCTAGTGGTCTTGAAGCTGGATAGATTGGGTCGGGATGCCATAGACGTACTCCAGACCATACAGCATCTGACCTCAAGGGGGATTAGCGTTCAGTCTCTAGACTTGCCTGTGTCCGACCTCAGCACGCCTGAAGGTAAGCTGATGCTATCCCTGATGACAGCCTTTGCCGAGTTCGAGAAGTCCCGCATTGTAGAGCGTACTCAGGAAGGACTCGCAAGGGCCAAGGCTGAAGGCAAGAAGCTTGGCCGCCCTGTAGCCAAAGGAACTACTGAGGCGGTGAAGAAAGCAAGAGAGCAAGGGCTGTCGCAATCCAAGGCAAGCGAGGTCTTGGGGTTGTCTCTGGCGACAGTCAAGAGGCACTGGAATAAGAGCCTGTAAACGCTCTGGATGATCTGCTGTGGCCTCCAGAGTCTTGGATAGGCCAAAGGTATTACTGGAGGCTAATCGAGGCTCTGAGGCGTTCTGAGGATCTTCTGCCTTCCTTGTCTCTGCCTCCCTGTTTTGGTGCTGTCACTGAGACCGCCTACGGTCATCAAGACCACCAGCAGGAGACCATCTGCCAATTGTCCCTCCATATACGACAGAGAAGCCAAGGTCGCTTTGGGTTCTCCTTCGCTTCCTTTGGGCCACACAGTTTCCTCTGCTGTTTCAGTGGCCCTCCAAGGGACTTCAGGACTGCCATAGGTAATCCTCAACCCTCCTAAGTGTTGCTGTCTACGTGTATCGGTCTCCCTTACCTTAAGACTCCTCAGACCTAAGGATCCTCAAGACCAAGGTTCTCCTCAGCCAGTATAACCAATCAGGATAATATCCCTCCCAAGACAGAGCCTCAGACCTAAGGACACCTTAAGACCTAAGGATACCTCAAGACTACCTAAAGACGGGGGCTGGGCTTAATACCACATTTTCATGTTTGTGTCTACATGATTTTGCGATGAATCTGAGCATTATTTACCCACCTAAGCAGACAGCCTCAAGATTCCATTGCTGGTCGGGTGTGTCAGGTGTCAGTCCTGAGGGTCTCCAAGTCAAGCCAGAGGTCGCCTTAGTGGATGCCAGGCTATGCATCCCTCTCAGTGATGGCCTTGGAGGTACAGTTCAGTAGCCCGTTGTTCATGGACAGACACTACGGTCTGGGCTATCTCTTGGGCTTCCTCAATGTCCCCGTTAGTCAGGGCGGTGAAGGCATCCACGACCACCATGTAGAACTCAACATCGCACCACATAGCGTAGGCATAGAGGGCTTCCTGAGTTGCCCATGTGTGGTGGCTCAGATGACCGTTGGCGGCGGCGGTTCTACCAGCGCGCAATTTTGCGCTCTGGACGAGGCAATCCCGAATGCGGTGCCTCCATTGATGTGGGAGCTTAGTCTTCGGCAGCTTGAAGGCTTGGTGAATGTCATTAAGGTCGTACATACCGTCTTCATTTGGATATACGGTCGCGGTGATGTTGGCGCCTCCCTGCGCCTCTGGGCCATCCTTAGGCTGCTTTAAGGTAAGTACAGCAGTCGTCAGAGAAGATTACCGGGAGGCCCTCAGATAGTGCCTGCTTGGCTTCCTCTCGGGTGACCTCTTTCCAGTCCATCGCGGCTGGGTCTTTCTGTTTGACGTTGTGGGCCTCAGAGGTAAGCAAAGCTGGCAGCAGCTCGACCTCAGCAGCTAGTGGATGGGATTCATTAAAGATGTAGACCATAGTCATTGATTACCTCCTGTGTGTATGTGGTGTTCATCTGGTCGGCAAACATACCACCGCAAGATCTCACCTGAGACAATCAAGTCGTATACGCATGGATTTTTCGTGACGGTCATCACGGGTCTTCCGATCAACCGATCATCCCTTGATCGACAGTAAACCTTAGCGGCCCCGGAGTCATGTTAGGCAGTTGGCGTTGCTTGGTCTCCAGCTCCAGCCAGCGGTCGATTACGGCGGCTCTGCGAACTACGTCATAGCCACAGACCAGAATCTCGCACTCGCGGCGAGGCAGTCTGAAGAACGCAACTGTACGTCCATTGGCCCCAGAGTTATCAAAATTCAAAAATGAATCTTGTTCGACATTTAACTGTTCCAACATGCTGCGAATATCTCGGCATATATGGGCGTGCTTCTTACCTGTCAGCTCGGCAATCTCGCGGCTTGACATAGTGGGTACATTGTTGGTTATTGCCGTCAAAGTAGCCCGAACGAAAACTCGTTTCGGCTAATCCAAGTTATCTTGACCTATGGACGGTCATCAGACACCCTCACTCCCAATCCAGAGCCTCAACCACTCTGAGCAGGTTGTTTACCTTGTACTCCTTCCCGTAGCGGTCGAAGGTAATTGAACCATGGGAATGCCCCAATAACCCGGCGACCAAATCAGAGCTAAACTCCTTGCGTTTCAACTGGGTTGCCACCGCATGGCGTATACCGTGCAAGGTCTCTCGCTCTCCCCAGTCCAGTTTCCTTTTGAAGTTGTGGAACCACTTAGAAACAGCATGGGAGTAACCACGAGCCTCCTGTTTAGGCAACTCAGGGAACAGGCGCTGATGACCTAGGCTTCGCTGTCTCTCAACAAAGTGCAGGAAGCCCAGAGCTATCAGCTTAGGGTGAATGGGGATGGCCCTCTCGCTGCTTGGGGTCTTAATTGATTGGTCTGGGTGATTGGCTCGGATAAGGATGCACGGATGACCATCAATTACCGTGAAATCATCCAGATACAACTGAGCCAACTCCCCGACTCTGGCCCCAGTGTACGCCGCAAGCCGAGGCACCCAGTACCTGTAGGCATACCTTTTGGCGTTGCCTATGGGTAGTGCTTGGAATAACTGCTTGATTTGGAATGGAGTCAGCGCCTCCCGCTCTTTAGACACCTTCACCTTTGCCGACACACGAATGCTCATTCCTGCCATGGGATTGGGTGTCCCATAGTGAGCTGAGGCCCACTGCAACAAGGCGGTGACCCTAGTCAGATACTTGTTGATTGTCGCGACAGACAGGTCAGTCTTGGCACTGTAGTGCTGCTTATACCTCTGAGCCAGCTCCTTGGTGAACTGGTCAATCCTAAGGTCACCCAGCAAGGTAATCATGTCTCTGAATGTCTTGCGGTTGACGCTCTCAGTATGTTTCGACCATGCACCACCCAAGACCTTTTCCCGGCTGTATTCATCCGCTATCTGACTCAACTTAGGTAACTGGGGGGATACGGGGGGAATCTCAGAAGGGACTGGGGCCGATACCACAGCACGACCTTGAGAAGACTCCAAGCTGGCTGATGGGGATTGTGTCGCCGATGCTTTGCCTTTAGCCAAGGCATGCAGAGCCTTAAGCACATCCCAAGACCTCAGGACAGCCTCGCGCTTGTCTTTAGTGGCAAGTGTCTTGCGAAGTTCACGTTTCCCTATGGCATCTCTACGGTCTTCAGGAACGACTACACGGGCATACCAGACACCATGTCGGGATCGATACAAGTAAGGAGCTGGATTAGAGGCTTTAGCTAGACTCAAAGTGGACCACCTTGTGGACCCCTTAGGTACTTTCAGCGCTAACTATTTGAAAAGGTTTGGAATTGGAGGTTCCCCCAGAGCCACACCCCGGCACATGAGTCACTTGCTACGGTTGCTCCCTTCCGGGCCTGGCCGGGTTCACAAGTTATCATTGCGGGGGGACCCTGGGGTCACCACAGATTTGCAGCCTTGCTGCAACGCCGTGGATTATCCACCATGCCCCCGCCGGGATCAAGGGAAATAACCTCCGTTTGCCCCCTAGTGCTTTTAAGTGAACATAAGATAAACAAAAACCTGTGTTTACCCTTACTCTTCAAAGTACCAATAGATGTTTATTCTGTTCGACCAGTTTAGCCCCAATCCCCTTCACTTGAGCCAACTCATCAATGGATTTGAATTTTCCTTGGCTGCTACGATATTCCACAATCGCTTTGGCCTTAGCTTCTCCAATCCCTTTCAGTAGCTGCAGCTCAGATTCCGAAGCAGTATTAATATTGATTTGGTGAACCTGTGCTTGGCCGGCTTGCGGGGTTTGTGAAGTTTTATCCTTGGTGGGCTCTCCGGCGTAAAGGGGGAAACTCAAACTAGTTGCAAGTAATAAAGCATAGAATGGTGTTTTCATTGAAGACTCCTTGTCATGGTCATTGAGGCCGAGATCCTTTTCCTTGGCCTAAGAGAAATGTAGACCAGCGCACGGATATTGCAAAATTATTGCAACTAGACATTAGTACAACAGCTTAATGTGACACGCATCACCGTTTTAAACTTTCATTCTCTTTCAGTAATATAGAGGCTGTGCCTCTTAGTTAACCGTTTGAAACAAAAAAACGCTCAAAGGCGATCAAAATTAGGTGATCCATCTCTCCAATTTTCCAATTTCGTGATAGATTCCTCATACAAATGTATTACGCAAGGTGGTTAAGTTACCCAATAAAGCCCTTTGCCAAATGTGAGCTATACCCTAAATTGCTTGCCATAAAAACAAGACGAGGAAGTTAAGAATGTCTTTAGAACAAACGGAAAGCTTACCCCCTTCGCAGACAGAGAAGAGCGTCCAACAACGTAACATGTTGATCTTAGCCGCAGATATCTTGCTGCTTTTCCTATTGCACAGTTTTTTACCTTTTGAACCTGGGGTAAATACCGGTCTGTCTATCTTGGTATTTGCCGCTGTGCTCTGGCTTACTGAAGCCATTCATTTGAGTATCACGGCGATACTCATTCCGGTTCTGGCGGTATTTTTCGGTGTGTTTGAAACCAAAGCTGCCATGAGCAACTTTGCCAACCCAATTATCTATTTGTTTTTTGGTGGTTTTGTATTGGCTGCTGCCCTGCACCATCAAAAAATCGATACTCTTATAGCCCAAAAGGTGTTACTGGCTTCCAAGGGTAAACTCAGTATCGCCTGTATGATGCTGTTCGGAGTAACAGCTTTGCTGTCTATGTGGATCAGCAACACAGCCACAGCGGCCATGATGTTGCCTCTGGCACTGGGGATCTTGCAGCAACTGGATAGAGAGAGCCAACACAACACCTATGTCTTTATGCTGCTGGGTATCGCTTATTCGGCCAACATTGGTGGCATAGGCACTCTGGTAGGTAGTCCACCAAACGCCATTGCCGCTGCCCAAGCTGGCTTGAGCTTTAGCGACTGGCTGGAGTTTGGTCTCTTGACTGTGGCCTTGATGCTGCCAACCATGCTGATCGCCCTGTATCTGTATTTCAAACCAGACTTGTCGGTGGAATGCAAACTGGATATCGAAAATCAGAAACTGAGTTTCCAGGGAAAACTGACCCTGCTTATTTTCCTGGCCACAGTTTGCTGCTGGATCTTCAGTAAGCCCCTATCAGAGGCGCTCGGTGGTATCAGCCAGTTTGACACCATAGTCGCGCTTTCTGCAGTAGTTTTGCTGGCAGGACTTGGCTTGGTTGGTTGGAAAAAGATAGAAAAAACCACCGATTGGGGTGTACTGATACTGTTCGGCGGCGGTCTGACCCTGAGTGCCGTACTGAAAGCCACGGGTACCAGCGTCTTCCTGGCCCATTGGATGACAGACATTTTCGGCAGTACCCATATGTCGCTGTTCGTGTTCGCGGTCATTTTCTTTGTGGTCATGCTGACAGAGTTTGCCAGTAACACCGCGAGTGCTGCGCTGCTGGTACCTGTGTTTGCTGCTATCGCCGAAGCATTGGGGCTGTCGCCTGTGATGCTGTCAGTGCTCATAGGTATTTCGGCATCCTGCGCCTTTATGCTGCCGGTGGCCACGCCACCCAACGCCATTGTCTATGGCTCTGGCTACATAAAGCAGTCTGAAATGATGCGAGTCGGTGTTATCATCAACTTCATCAGTATGTTGGTGCTCTATATCATAGCCCACACCTTCTGGGGCATTTGATTCTCTCAAGCCCGAAAAGATAAGGCGAGCCATGCTCGCCTTATCCCTTTTAACTGATCACTGTCAGTGCCTGCTCCAGATCGGCTATCAGGTCATCCACATCCTCGAGCCCGGCCGATATTCGCAGCAGGCTGTCACCTATGCCGGCTTTAAGACGCGCCTCCTGAGTATAGGGGGAATGGGTCATGGACGCCGGGTGCTGAATAAGCGACTCACAATCTCCCAGACTCACAGCAATTTTGAATAGTGCCAGTCGATTGACAAAGGCCATGGACTGCTCCAAATCGGCCTTAAGCTCAAACGCCAACACCCCACCGGCCCTGCGCATCTGCGAGCCGATAAACTGATGGCCCGGATGGGAAACCAACCCGGGATAATGTACCTTGGCCACGGCTTGATGGGATTCGAGATACTGCGCCAAGCGCTCGGCATTATCGCAATGACGTTCGAGTCGCACCGAGAGGGTTTTCAGGCCTCGCAAAATCAACCAGGCATCGAAAGGCGATAGCACGGCGCCAATATCTTTTAGCTGTTGTTGCTTGATGGCCATTATCGCCGCCAGTGAGCCACAGATGATACCGGCAATAACATCGCCGTGGCCATTGAGATACTTGGTGGCGCTGTGAACAACAAGATCGATTCCCAACTGCAGTGGCTGCTGCAGCAACGGTGTCATAAAGGTGTTGTCCACTATGCTGGTCAGTTGATGGCGCTTGGCTATAGCGGCTATGGCGCGGAGATCATACACGGCCAGATGCGGGTTCACCGGGGTTTCGCAAAAAATCACCCGAGTGTTGGGGCGTATAGCCGCCTCGACGGCCGCGAGATCGGCAAAATCCACCAGAGACACCTCAATACCGAAGCGGGCAAACTGCTCTGTCATCAATGAAAAAGTGCAACCATAGACGGCCGAGGAAGCCAGCAGGTGGTCGCCACAGCTCAAGTATGCCAGCAAGGCCGCCGATACCGCGCCCATGCCGGACGCGGCAGCAGCTGCTGCTTCAGCGCCTTCAAGCAGCGCCAGACGCCGCTCAAGCTCGGCAACCGTCGGGTTACCCAAGCGGGTATAGATATAGCCCTCTTCTTCACCGGCAAAGCGGCGACCACCGCTTTGGGCTGTATCAAAACAGAAGGTGGCACTCTGATATAAAGGCGACACCAATGCCCCGGAAGACTCGCCCGAGTGGCCACCATGAATAGCCAGTGTGGCTGAGTGCAGTACTTTTGGCTGCTTGTGTTGCATGCTTAACTCCCCATGTCAGTCCGCCCATCCCTTATATTGTTATTCGGCTTCTCGCCCGGGATGATTCAGTTGTCCTGGCACCAACATACTGAGTCAGCAAGACTTGCCCAAATCGGCAAGCAAAAATCATTACCCCTTGGTTGTAAAATCTTTGTTACGTTCAGTTTTTCTGGCCAGCACTGAGGCGGAAAAATCCTTCAGTTCCAATAGTAGTTCTTTGTGGATCCGCGACAGTTTGGGCTTGCTGGCACTGGAAAATGCCAGCGGCCGACAAAGCGCCATCGCCTGATAGCCAAGTCTCGCCGTCAACAAACCGCCCCCCAGTCCCTGACCGAGCCGCGCCGAAAGCTTGCCGGACATCTCTACCGACAGCAATTGGGTACCCAAGTCGGTGGCAAGCTCTGTGGTGCCTGCATAGAGAATATTAACCAGGATCCCGCGGATCAGCCGAATACGGCTCCAATAACCCAGCTCTACCCCATAACAGCGGGCGATATCCTGGATCATCTTCTGATTGCGCCAGAGGATCAGCGCCATATCCAGTACCGCCAGCGGGCTGGCCGCCAACAACAACGCCGATTCGGCCGCATAACGGCGCACCAGCTTCATTCCAACCTTGTCACGCTCGGTCAGCACTACCTGATCAAACAGTTGCAACTGCTCAGCATCATTCTGCTCCGGATTCAGCAGCGTCTGCAGCCTGTCCTGCTCCGGCCCCTTGGGCATCTGCTTGCAAATACCATAGATAAAATCGCGCGCTTCGCCCATCTGCATACTGCCGAGCAGGCGTTGCCCGGTTTGCTGAGTATCTTCCACCTGGCGCAGGCGTTTGAGTTTACGCCACTCCCCGAAACAAAGCTTGCCAACCCAGGCCAGCACCAAGGCTAGCACCAGGCTGTAAAAACCAAACAGCCAAGGGCTTTCCCGCCAGGCATCGATAAGACCAAGCAGTGTCTGCACCACAACAGCCGCCATCACGCCCAGCAGAGCCAAACGCGCCAACCAGGACCAGCGTTTGGGCTTGAGGGAGATGAGTTGATCTGCCTTGGGCTGTGCACTCAGCACTTGTTCCAGTTCGGCTTCTGTGGGGTATTCAACAAAGTCATCGCCTTGAAAATCCTTGGCCGCGGCCAATTCGACGGCGGATTCCGGCTGATGACTGAAAATTCTCTGCGGCGCCAACTCTGTGGTTTGCGCTTCATCAGCGTGACTGCCGTTGCCGGCAGCATTGTCAACACGCTTTTCTGAACTGTGTTTTGCCACGACTTACCTCAACTTGTCGCCCAAAAGAAACTCCAGCAGGTGATCGAGCCGGATATGTTCATAGCCTAGTTCCGGTTGGCTGTCGGGCGGCGCAAACTCACAGAAATGAAATCCCTGCCTTTGCCAAAACGCTTTCTCAGGCAAGGCTCTGGGCACCTCGCCCGGATACAGGGTCACCTTCTGGCCATCGCTCATGCGCCTGCCACAGACTACTTCCACTTCTGCGCCATCGGCATCTTTTACCATACCGTGACGGGTCGCCTTGATGGCGCTGATGGCCATGGTTTCCACCCTACTGCCGGCAAATCCAGCCTGTTGCCGACTGGGCGCCAGCATGGCACTGAGCAGTGACAACACATTGCCCTGCTGATCCCGGGTCACCTGATCGACTTTACTGGCGGCAAACAGCAGAGTATCTATTCGAGGAGCAAACAAACGGCGCAGCAAATTGGACTGGCCATACTGGAAGCTGGCGCTAATGGCATTGAGTGCTTCGGCCATATCTTCAAACTGCGCCTTGCCACGATTAAGGGCGCTGAAACAATCCACCAGAATTAACTGACGGTCGAAACCGGCAAAATACTCCTGATAGAAGGGCTTAACCACCTTGGCCAGATATTGCTGATATCTGTGCCTGAGCACCTGATAATTACTGCGACGTCCGGCCGATGCCAGTTGCTGTTTGTCTTTGAGTTGCTCGGGTAACAGGGGAAAAAAGGCCAAAAGTGGCGTACCGGCCAGTTCTCCGGGCAGCAACATTCGCCCCGGCTGTGCCTGATAAAACCCCTGTTGATGCACCAGATCCAGCAGTAGTAACCGATAACTTTCGGCAATGGCGGCCAGCGCCTGATCGTCGGCATCGGCGTACAAATCCAGCGCCGCCAGCGCTGCAGCAAATTTAGGGTAAAGAGGCGAGGCTTCCAGGGTTGATTGCCGAGCAAAACGGGTTTCGGACCAGCGGTTAAAGTCCTGACTCAACATGGGCAAGTCCAGCAACCACTCCCCGGGGTAATCGACTATGTCAAGATGCAGCTTGGCGCTGTCAGCCAATTTTGCCAGCATCCCTCTTGTAGGCACATATTTGAGCGTCAGCCGCAGCTCACTGATACTGCGGGTCGATGCCGGCCAACTGGGCTTGGCCGCGGTCAAGCTGGCAATCGCCGCATCAAAGTCAAAACTGGCTATGGTCAAATCCGGCTGCAGCTCCCGCCTAACCCCGAGTAAACGTCCGTCGCGGCACACCTGAAATAGGGGTAAGCCCCTGCCATCAGCCTCAGTACCGGCGCGCAGCAGTCTATCCACCAGCGCGGTAATAAAGGCCGTCTTGCCGGCGCCGGAAAGGCCGGTAACCGCCAACCTAAGATGCCTGTCTGTAGTGCGCTGTGCCAACTCGCGGGTTTTATATTTGAGTTTGCCGAACTCTTGCCTGACGCTTGCCATAAGTCTCCTGATACAAACAAACGGGGCGGTAAACACCGCCCCTTGAACAAGGATTTATAGGTTGTTGAATTGTCTTTTCAACTCGAACTGCTCAGAGGTGACATGTTGTTCGAGTGCCCTGAGCCTATGCTCCAGCGATTGAAAGCGATTGCTTACATCTCTGAGCGCTTGCCCGGCGGGCTCCCCGGCTTGCCAGACCTTTTTCTTGACCCCAATGTCCTTATGGGTGTCTTTAGCTGTCCAAGGTTTGACATCCAGTATCATCCACAGCACCAGATAGGTGATAATCACCATTCCATAGCCACCGAGCACAAGGATTGAAACCGTAGCGACCCGAACCAACCAAGGTTCCAGATTAAAGTACTCGGCTACCCCGGCACAGACCCCGGCGATCTTCCTTTGCTGGGGAATGCGGTAAAGAGTACGCTTGCCTGATTCAGTCATGACGTTGCCTCCATTCCGGGGACTCGGCATCCAGGATGGCTTCCAGCGTTTCAATCCTTTGGCCCATCTTATCAGCTGTGTCTATCAAATCGTTAAGCTGTTTGAACTCTGCCTCGGTAAGCCCCTGGCTCACCTGACTTTTACTGCGATAATGCAGAATCAACCAGATTGGCGCCACAAAGATCATGAAGATAATCAGGGGTGCCAGCAGTAAGTCCATATCCATAAATCACCTCTGAGTCTGTATTATTTTTTGGTTTTGGCGCTATCGCCTTTCACCTTGGCCTTCAAGGCTTCCAGCTCGGCGCTGACAGAATCTTCGGCCTTGAGTGCCGCAAATTCCTCTTCCAGACTGGACTTCTTGCCACCCAGATCATAGGACTCAACTTCAGCCTCCAGACCTTCGATGCGACGCTCATACTGTTCAAACTTGAGCATGGCATTGTCGATTTTGCTGGAATCCAGCTGCTTTTTCACTTCCAGGCGTGAAGAAGCAGTTTGCTTGCGCATTATGATGGTCTTCTGGCGAGCCTTGGCATCGGCCAGCTTTTCCTGCAGTTGACCCACTTCCTCTTTCAGGCGGGCGATATGCTCTTCAACCACCTCGAGCTCTTGCTCCAGGGTTTGCGCCAGCGCTGCGGCTTTTTGCTTTTCAACCAGCGCGGCCTTGGCCAGATCTTCCCTGTCTTTGCTCAGTGCCAGCTCGGCCTTTTCCTGCCAATCCTGCACCTGAAGTTGCACTTTGCCAATACGGCGGAGTAACTCTTTCTTCTCTGCCAATACTTTAGCCGAAGTAGAACGTACTTCAACCAGGGTATCTTCCATTTCCTGAATGATCAGGCGCACCATTTTTTCCGGATCTTCTGCCTTGTCCAGCAAGGCACTGATGTTGGCATTAATGATGTCGGCAAAACGTGTGAAAATTCCCATAATCCTGTCCTCTACATTTATTGTGGGTCTCGGTTCTTGTAATACAGATCCCGTGCCAACTTTTAATTTATTAACAATATCAATGATTTAATATAAATCTTAACTTTTACTTTATTTATTTAACCTACCCGCATATTATGATTTTCACCAATTATTAGCGTTAAAGACTAACTGTTATCGTGGCCAATCCCTATCAGCAAGACAATCTTATCGGTCAATCCAATGCCCTGTTGGAGGTGTTGGAGCACGTTTCCCAAATCGCACCACTGTCCAAACCTGTGCTTATCATAGGTGAGCGGGGGACGGGTAAAGAGTTGATCGCCGAACGTCTGCACTATCTTTCCCAACGCTGGGATCAGAGTTTTATCAAGCTCAATTGTTCCTCTCTGAGTGAAAATCTACTGGAAAGTGAACTGTTTGGCCATGAGTCCGGCGCATTTACCGGCGCCAAGGGACGTCATGAAGGCCGCTTCGAGCGCGCCGACGGCGGCACCCTGTTTCTTGATGAGCTGGCCAATACGTCCGGCCTCATTCAGGAGAAGCTGCTGCGGGTTATTGAATATGGTGAATATGAAAGGGTGGGCGGCAGTAAGACCCTCAATGCCGATGTACGTCTAATCTGCGCCGCCAATGAAGACTTACCCAGTCTGGCGGAAGCCGGCGAGTTTCGAGCCGATCTGCTCGACCGTTTGGCATTCGATGTGATCACCCTGCCGCCGCTGCGCTGCCGCCGGGAAGATATTCTGCCATTGGCCGAATACTTTGCCGTGGGGATGGCGCGCCAGCTCAAGCTGGAGCTGTTTACCGGTTTTGCCGCCGCAGCCGTGGCGACCATGATGGATCACAACTGGCCGGGTAATATTCGGGAGCTTAAAAATGCCATAGAGCGCAGCGTCTATCGCCATGGCCATAACCCCGAACCGATTGAAAACATAGTGCTCGACCCCTTTGCCTCGCCCTACCGGCCCACCAAGCGAGTCAAGACCCATAGTCGCCAGTTGGCGACCGCTGAAGTTGGCAATGAAGTCCTTGCCGGCAGTGCCGCCGCACCGACGAGCGATAGCCCGGAACCTTCGGCAAACCAGATACAGTTCCCGGTGGACTTCAAACAATGCTGTGAAGACTTCGAGACCGACCTGATTCAACGTGCGCTCAGTGCCAGCCAGTTCAATCAAAAGAAAACCGCCGAGCTACTGGGACTTAGCTACCATCAGCTCAGAGGCATACTGAAAAAATACAATTTGCTCGATAAGGCATAAGCCGATTGCCCAGGTAACGGCTGCACTGCTAAAATGTTCGGTCAACATCTGAATAACTAACGATTTTGTAATGAATCTGCTGACGTTAAGCCCCGGGCGAGGCTCTGATGCAATGGCGCAAGTCTCCAGGAGCAAGCTCTACGGACGCCTTGCCACTGGGCGTTTATTCCGCTCATGTCGGCGCCTGAAACTGACCGGGTGCATACTGACCGGCCTGGCTCTGACAATGCTGCTTGGCGGCTGTGGTCAACAGAAAGTGCCTTCCGGCCTGGTTTACTGCTCCGAGGGCAATCCCGAGTCGTTCAACCCGCAGCTGGTGACCTCGGGAACCACAATCGATGCCACCTCGCACCAAATTTATAGCCGCCTGGTGGATTATGATCCCGAGAGCGGCGATATCATCCCGGCACTGGCAACCGAGTGGCAAATAAGCGAAGACGGCCTCAGTTATGAGTTTGAGTTGCGCCAGCGTACCCTATTTCACGAACAGCCATACTTTCACCCCAGCCGGCATTTCAATGCAGATGATGTGCTGTTCAGTTTCAATCGCATCATAGACAAACAGCACCCTTTCCATGAGGTAGCTCAGGGCGGTTACCCCTTCTTCCAAAGCATAGGCTTTGCCGGGCTGATAAAATCCATCAGCAAACTGAGCGAATACCGAGTCAGATTTGAACTCAACCAACCCGATGCTTCATTCCTGTCCAATCTGGCCACCGACTTTGCGGTAATCCTTTCCAAAGAGTATGCCGATCAGCTTCTCGCCCAAGGCAGCCCACAACAGTTGGATAACCAGCCGGTAGGGACAGGCCCCTTTATGCTGGTGCAATACGTTAAGAATGAATATATCCGCTACCGGCGCCACCCAGGTTACTGGGGCAATATGCCGCAGTCTGAAATGCTGGTGTTCGATATCACGCCACGAAGCACTACCCGCCTGGCCAAGCTGATCACCGGCGATTGCAGCGTCTCGGCCTTGCCCAAGGCCGGTGAGTTGCCGGTTATTGAGCAGCACGACAACCTGGTTTTGGAGAGCCGCCCCGGGATGAACGTGGCCTATTGGGCCTTCAATACCCAAAAACCGCCGTTCAATGATGTCAGGGTCAGACGGGCGCTGGCCTACGCCATCGACAAGCAAAACCTGCTCAAAGCCGTTTATCAGGACACTGCCGTCGAGGCAACCGGTATTCTGCCGCCCTCCTCCTGGGCCTATTCCGACTCGGCCAAGAGTTATGAATATGCCCCGGACAAAGCCAGGGCGCTGCTGGATGAAGCCGGCATAGATAAACTGGAGCTGGATATCTGGGCTATGCCTGTGGCACGAATATACAACCCCAATGCGCTAAAGACCGCCGAGCTGATCCAGGCTGATTTGGCGACCATAGGTGTCAAGGTCAATATCGTCAACTACGATTGGAGTGTGTTCACCCAAAAACTGGCGCGCAGTGACTATGACTCAGTACTCATCGGCTGGAACGCCGACAACAGCGATCCGGATAACTTCTTTACCCCCTTGCTCAGTTGTGGCTCCATCGCCTCCAACAACAACCGTTCCCGCTGGTGTAACCCCAAATTTGACGGCCTGCTCAACCAGGCCAGACGCGTGACCGACAGAGAAAGTCGCAGTTTGCTGTACCGCCAGGCCGAGGCGATTCTGGCACAGGATATGCCGCTAGTGAGTCTGGCACATGCCAAACGTATGGCGCTAAAAAATGCCAGCGTGACCGAAACCAGCCTAACGCCTTTTGGCGGTATCGCCTTTGCCAACATAGGCCACGGCAATAAAGCGACTGCTGATGCCCCAATGCCGCCCGCAAAGGATCAAGAATGATGGCTGCTTACCTATTGCGCAGACTCAACCTCTTTGTCGCCACCTCTATGCTGCTGATTGGTGTACTCTTCTATGCCACCAGTTTGTTTCCGGTTGACCGCATCTACGCCCTGACCGGGATCCAGGCACCGACTGATGCCCAGGAGGCGCAAATCATTGCCGATTATCATCTCGATGGCGGCTCTTTTGCCCAGTTTATGGGTTATTTAACCCAGAGACTCAGTGGCGATCTCGGTATTTCGGTGACCTCTCAAAGGCCAGTGGCAGAAGAGCTGTTGGCGGTATTGCCGGCCTCTTTCGAACTGGCGACTGTATCCGGTTTATTTGCCATCATCTTCGGGGTGCCACTGGGGGTGCTGGCCTCATTGAGTAAACAGAAACTAACCCAAAACGCCATCATGGCGGTAACACTGACAGGTTACTCAATTCCGGTATTCTGGCTCGGGCTGTCCCTGTCACTCTGGTTCGGTGTCAGGCTGGGTTGGCTGCCAATTTCCGGCCAGATAAACCTGCTCTATGAAATCAAGCCTGTGACCGGCTTTATGCTGATAGACACCCTGCTTTCCGACTCGCAATACCGCTTATCCGCCTTTAAGGATGCCGCCTTGCATATAATCTTGCCAGCGCTGACCTTGTCTGTGTTGCCCTTTACCGTGGTGGTACGTATTACCCGCTCGGCGATGATGAATGTGATGAACCAGACCTATATCCGCGCCGCCGAGGCAAGAGGTCTGCCAACCAGCAAAATCGTTTTGCGCCACGCCCTGCCCAATGCCTTGATCCCCTTGCTCAAGCATCTGGGACTTATGCTGGGGCCATTTGCCAGTTATGCCATAGTGGTGGAGGTAATCTTCAGTTGGCCTGGAGTAGGCTCCTGGCTGGTATCTGGTATCTATCAGCGGGATTACACTGTGATCCAGGGCGGTACACTGGCGGTAGCGCTGCTGATTATCTTTCTGAGTATTCTGATTGAAGTGCTGCATACGGCCACCAATCCGCTCAGCAGGAAGGAACTCTATGCCTCAAATTAAGATTTATCAGGAAGACGATATTCCGTCCCCCAGCCTCAAGCTCTGGCGTACCTTTGCCGCCAACCCTTTTGCGCTTGCCGGGCTTTGGGGCGTGCTCTGCCTGCTGATCCTGACAATGTTCGGGCCCATGATTGCCCCTTACCCGGCCGATTTTCAAGATCCCAACGCCCTGTTACTGCCACCATCCTGGGACGATCTCGGCACGGTTGAGCACTTTCTCGGTACAGACGATCTCGGCAGGGATATCTTTTCCCGCCTGCTGCACGGCACCAGCTACACCTTCGGCATGGCGCTGGCGATTGTTGCCACCGCGCTCCTGGTCGGATTTATCATAGGTTCATTCTCGGGGATGATGCGCGGCCTCAAGTCCAGTATCCTTGGGCACCTGCTCGATGCCCTGCTGTCGATTCCATCACTCTTGATGGCCATTTTGGTGGTGGCGGTAATGGGCCCAGGGCTGATGAACGTATTCTGGGCCGTGGGGATTGCGCTCACCCCTCAGTTTGTGCGCGCCATACATCAAGCCGTGCATGAAGAGTTGCAAAAAGAGTATGTCACCGCCGCCAAGTTGGATGGTGCCAATGGTCTGCAGATATTCTGGTTTGTGATTATGCCCAATGTCTGGGAGACTGTGATTATTCAAACCACGCTGGCAATATCAGCGGCCATTTTGGATATCGCCGCGCTGGGTTTTCTCAACCTCGGCGCCCAGGCGCCCAAATCCGAATGGGGCGCCATGGTGTTCCAGGGGCTGGATAACCTGCTGACCGCTCCCTGGACTGTGACCATTCCGGGAGCCGCTATCCTGCTGAGTGTATTGGCCGTCAACCTGGTCGGCGATGGACTGAGATCGGCGCTTGCGCCCATCAGAAACTGATTATGCCATTACTCGATATACGAAATCTCACCATAGAACTGGACACGCCACAAGGGCGGGTCAAGGCATTGGAAAAAGTCAGCCTGACTGTCAATGCCGGAGAAATCCATGGTCTGGTCGGTGAATCCGGCTCGGGCCGCTCTCTCATGGCGCGGGCCATTCTCGGCATTCCCGGCCCCAACTGGACTGTCACCGCCGATCGCATGATGTGGGATGGCCGCAACCTGATGGAAATGACCCATGCAGAACGCCGTAGTCTGATGGGCTCTGATATGTCAATGATATTTCAGGACCCTTCCGGCAGTTTCGACCCGGCGCTGACCGTGGGCAGCCAATTGATTGAAGCCATGCCGTTGAATAGGCAGACACCTTTCTTTCGCCGCAGTAAAGAGCGGCGCCTCACTGCCCAGAAATGGCTGCACAAAGTGGGGGTCAAAGAGCCGCGGCGGGTGCTGGCCAGCTACGCCTGGGAACTCTCCGAAGGTGAATGCCAGAAAGTGATGATCGCCATGGCGCTCGCCAATCGCCCCAAGTTGCTGATAGCCGATGAACCCACGGCTTCGATGGAACCCAGTACCCAGGCGCAGATTTTTCGTCTGTTGACCCAGCTCAATCAGTTGCAGAACGTCGCCATCTTGCTGATCAGCCACGAGCTGGACACACTGTCGAACTGGTGTAACCGCCTGACTGTACTCTACAGCGGCCAGGTGATGGAATCCGGCCCTACCGCAGAGCTTCTTGAGCAGCCCTATCATCCCTATACCAAGGCGATGCTGGATAATATGCCGGACTATTCCGGCCCTGCAGCCCACAAGACGCTGATGCCGACCCTGCCGGGCTCAGTGCCGGCGCTGCAACATCTGCCGATAGGCTGTCGCCTGGGGCCTCGCTGCCCAGAAGCCCGCAAACAATGCGTGGTGCAACCGCAACTGAGCCATCACAAAGACAGATATTACGCCTGCCATTTCCCTTATCAGAGTGAGCCTATTGATGACGACTCCCTTGCTTAAAGTCACGGACCTGAGCAAACGCTACTTCAGCGGCTACAAGGGCTTTCGCCGCCAATATACTGAAGCTTTGGCGCCCATTTCGTTCGAACTCAACAGTGGCGAAACCCTGGCCATCGCCGGTGAAGCCGGCTCCGGCAAAAGTACTTTGGCCCGCATTTTAGTCGGCGCCGAGTATCGCAGCGGCGGACAAATTCTGTTCAATGGCGAGCCGCTCGACAGCCATGATCTGAAACAGCGCTGCAGACTTATCAGGATGATATTCCAGGATCCCAACACCTCACTCAACCCCAGGCTGACCATAGGGGAGTTGCTCAATGAGCCGCTGAGATTTAATACCCGGTTGTCGGCCCATGCCCGCAGCGAACAAGTGATTGAGACCCTGCGCAAAGTCGGCTTGCTGCCGGAACATGTGGAGTTTTACCCCCACATGATTTCCGAAGGTCAGAAACAGCGGGTGGCGGTGGCTCGGGCCTTAATGCTCAACCCGAGGATCATTATCGCCGATGAAGCCCTGACGGCCCTGGATCTCTCGGTGCGGGCGCAGATCCTCAACCTGCTGCTCAAGCTACAAAAAGAGATGGGACTTTCCTATATATTTGTGTCCCACAACCTCAATGTTATTCGCCATGTAAGCGACAAGATCATGGTGTTGCACAAGGGGGTGATGGTGGAAAAAGCCGCCACTGAGACCCTGTTCAATGACCCGCAACATGAATACACCCAAAGATTGCTGCAAGAGCAGGCACAATTGACCCGCAAGCGTTGATAAGGGTTCAAACTGCTCCAACCACTGCCCCGTCGGCAGGCTTTTTGAAAAAATCAGTACCAATTCAAGTTGAAATACTTATCCTAATGACAGTTTTCGGAAGAAGAAGCTAAGACATGATTATTAAACCTAAAATTCGTGGTTTCATTTGTACCACTACTCATCCTCTGGGCTGTGAAGCCAACGTGCTGGAGCAGATCAACACCACCAAGGCCAAAGGCAAGATAGCCAATGGCCCCAAGAAAGTACTGGTGGTAGGTTCTTCCAGTGGTTATGGTCTCTCCTCCCGTATTGCCGCCGCCTTTGGTTCCGACGCTGCCACTATAGGGGTCTTTTTTGAAAAGCCCGGCACTGAAACCAAACCAGGCACAGCCGGTTGGTACAACTCGGCGGCGTTTGACAAGTTTGCCAAGGCAGAAGGCCTGTATTCCAAGAGCATCAACTGTGATGCCTTCAGCCATGAAGCCAAAGCCAAGGTGATTGAGCTGATCAAGGCCGATCTGGGCCAGATAGACATGATAGTTTATTCACTGGCCTCGCCTGTGCGTAAATTGCCTGACAGCGGCGAAGTGATCCGCTCAGCCCTCAAGCCTATCGGCGAGTCATATCGCTCTACCGCGGTGGACACCAACAAAGACACCATCATTGAAGCCTCGGTTGAACCGGCCACAGAGCAGGAAATCAACGACACTGTGACTGTGATGGGTGGTCAGGATTGGGAACTGTGGGTAGATGCCCTCGACAAAGCCGGTGTGCTGGCCGATGGCTGCAAGACAGTAGCTTACAGCTATATAGGTACAGAGCTGACCTGGCCTATCTACTGGCATGGTGCTCTGGGTAAAGCCAAGATGGATCTCGACCGCGCCGCCGGCGAACTGAACCAAAGACTGGCCGCCAAGGGTGGCAGTGCCAATGTCGCCGTGCTCAAGAGTGTGATCACTCAGGCCAGTTCGGCTATTCCGGTAATGCCACTGTATATCGCCATGGTCTTCAAGAAGATGCGCGAAGAAGGCCTGCATGAAGGCTGTATGGAACAGATTTACCGTATGTTCAGCGAGCGCCTATACAAGGCCGATGGCAGCAAGCCAGAAGTAGACGATGCCAACCGCCTGCGCCTGGACGATTGGGAGCTGAGAGAAGACATCCAGCAGCATTGTCGCGATCTCTGGCCACAAATCACCACAGAAAACCTCAGTGAGCTGACTGATTACCGTGAGTACAAGGCCGAATTCCTTAAGTTGTTTGGCTTTGGTATCGAAGGCATAGACTATGATGCCGACGTTAATCCAGCCGTTGAGTTTGACGTGATTGAACTCTAAATTGAAACAATAACGCTGACCGAAAAACGCCGCTATCAAGCGGCGTTTTCTTTTACCACCACAAGTAAAGGTTAAATTATAAGCTTTCAGGCAATGAATCGACCGTGGGCATTTTACCTATGGTTGCAGAATCAGCGCTTGGAGCCCAAATTTGTCGCTCAGGCATCCATCTTGAGGACGATTGAGTTTATACTCTTTACCTTGCTAATTATTCTTCCAGGAGAAAACCATGAAAATCAGTGCACGCAACTGTCTTGGCGGTACCATCAAAGCCATCGAAGAAGGCTCTGTAAACAACGAAGTCACCATTGAACTGGCTCCGGGTGTCGAATTAACTTCCGTAGTCACCAAAGCCTCCTGTGAGCGTTTAGGGCTTAAAGTCGGTGACAGTGCATACGCACTGATCAAAGCCAGCAGCGTAATGCTGGGTGTTGACGAATAATCAATGAGCAGCGCCGCAAGGCGCTGTTTTTTGTTATGCATACGGATATCAGTTGGGCCAAAGTGCTGGGCCCTGAAAAACAACAAGCCTATTTTCAAGAGACGCTGGCTTATATCAACGCCGAGCGTGCCCGGGGAAAAATCATCTACCCTCCCAAAAACAATACCTTCAACGCCCTGCGTTATACACCACTATCAGAAGTCAAAGTAATGCTCCTGGGACGAGATCCCTATCATGATCCAGATCAGGCCCACGGCCTGTGCTTCTCAGTGCCCAAAGGGGTGATGCCACCGCCTTCATTGCAGAACATGTTTAAGGAGCTGACCACCAATACAGTCCCGGGATTTCGCTATCCAAGCCATGGCAATCTTTGCAGCTGAGCCAGTAAGGCGTGCTGCTGCTCAATACTGTGCTCAGTGTCGAGCGTTATCAGCCACACTCCCATGCCCATATCGGCTGGGAACTATTCACCGACAGAGTGATAGAGGCGGTCGATAAATACACAAAAAGCGTGGTGTTTCTGCTTTGGGGGAAGCCTGCCGGGCTCAAGGCTCAGCGGATTGATGGCAGCAAACATCTTATCTTAAAGGCCCCTCAGCCATCGTCGCGCTCGGCTCACAGAGGGTTCTTTGGCTGTAATCATTTCAATCGGGCCAACGATTACCTCATAACCAAAGGCAAGGCGCCCATAGATTGGCGCTTACCAGACTAACCTGCCGCTCGCCAAAGTCCTGGCACCCTGGTTAACCACAGAACATAAATCCCAGACATAAAGAAGCCGGTCACTTGGACCGGCTTCTAAGCTAAATCAATGAAGCTATTTACTCATCGCCTTCCGGGTAAACGATTTCAGCTTTGGCCTTCAGCATATCGATAACAGCGCGATAGTCATTCTCACCGTACTGGCTATTAAGACCTTGCTTAATGGCCGCAACCTGATCGGCAGGTACGCTTTCAGTGGCATGGATTGCATCCAATACCACTACCGCATAACCGGTCGCCAGCGATACAGTATCAACGCTCAAGCCCTCTTTGGCCTTGGCCATCTGGAATGCCTTGCTCACCAAAGCCGAATCTACGTCCTGGGTGAAACGTCCCAGGTTAGCACGGCTCTGCAGCGCGATATCAGCACTACCTTCTTTGAGCTTGACCATGTATTCCTGCGCCTTGTCACGAGCAATCTCATTAGCCTTTTGCTGCTTAAGACGCGCTTCAATGGCAGGCTTCACTTCGGCGAATTCCAGCGTGCCGGCTTGTTGATGTTCCTTAACGCGGATAACCACGACATGGTTGCGCTCTACTTCAAGCAGCTCACTGTTCATACCTCCCAGTACATCACTGGAGAAGGCGGCCTTGGACAGCTCCGGCTTATCGAAAGGCGCAGGCGCGTTATCACGGCCGAACAACCGGGTAGTCTTGATCTCTGCACCAACGGCCTTGGCCGCCTCCTGCAGGTTATCAGGGATTTCATAGCTGGTATCGGCCAGTTTTTGCTGCAAACCATAGAATTGGTTGACTGCTTCATCCTGCTTGAGTTGGGCAACTATCTTGTCTTTCACTTCGGCGAAAGGAGCAGTCTGACCGCTTTGGATATCCAATAACTTGATGATATGGAAACCAAATGGTGTCTTGACCACTTTGGAGACATCACCCTTACTCAATGCAAACAGAGCGTCATCAAAAGCAGGATCCATCACACCAGGCTCAAACCAACCCAATTCACCACCCTTCTCACCGCTCAAGGTATCCTGGGAATCGGACTTGGCCAGCGCAGCAAAATCAGCGCCGTTTTCCAGTTGCTTATGAATATCCTCGGCCTTGGCTTCGGCGTTGTCGGTCGAGGCATCAATCAGAATATGGGCAGCCAGACGCTTTTCGGCAGTCTGATATTGATTCTGATGCTCATCATAGTAAGTCTTGGCTTGCTCATCGCTGACCTCAATGCTATCGGCCAAATCTTTGGCATCAAGCTCAACATATTCCAGACTGATCATTTCCGGACGTTCAAATTGGGCCGGATTGGTGTCGTAGAATGATTTGACTTCCTCTTCGGTCACTGTCGCTTGGCCCAGGAAAGGCTCAGCGTCAACCAAGAGATAGCGAATATCACGGGTTTGTCCCTGCAGCTTTGCCAGAGATTCGGCTTCACCATTGAGAACAAACTCACTGCCAATCAAGGCGCTAATCAGCTGTCGACGAGTCATGTCCACCCGCATGCTTTCACGGAAAGTGGCTTGTTGATAGCCCAGTTGGCGCAGAATCGCTTCGAAGCGATCGTTGTCAAACTTGCCTTCTGTCTGGAAAGCCGGTTCTTGTCTAATGGCTTCTGCGATTTGAGCATTGGACACTCTCAAGCCCATTTCAGCAGCGGCTTGATCCAGCAGCTTTTGCGCTACCAGACGTTCAAGCACCCCTTGCTTGATACTGGCCAGATAAGCATCATTGGCCGCCAGGGCGTCAAACATCTCACCCAACTGTTGTTCCAGACGGGCACGCTCGCTTTGATAGGCCTGGTCCAGTTCGGTTGTGGAAATCTCTTCACCATTGACTGTGGCGGCCGGAGCCACTGAGGAGGAACCCAGGTAACTGCTTACACCAGCAAATGCAAAGGAAAGTATCACCAGTACCAAAATACCTTTGGCTATTACGCCCTGTGACCCTTCGCGAATCTTCTCTAACATCAGACGTCTCGCTTAGCGATTAATAGTAAAAAAAAGGCGCATCTCTTGTGGGATGCGCCTATCTGTAACATGAATGGAGTCTGCAGACGCTACTTCAGCTTATCCTCACACTCCGAAACGTCGGCTAATCCGGCGCTTCCCAATCCGTAAAAAGCACTGCCTGGCAGTGCTTAATCTTTACGAAAGCCTACAAAGGCTACGATGTTAATTAGTTAACAGCGTCTTTAAGAGCTTTACCTGCTTTGAATGCAGGGATCTTAGCTGCAGCGATTTTGATCTCTTTCCCGGTCTGTGGGTTACGACCAGTACGCTCAGCGCGCTCACGCACTTCAAAAGTACCGAAACCAACAAGAGAAATTTTGTCGCCTTCTTTCAGACCATCAGTCACAGCTGCGATGAAAGAGTCCAGTGCGCGGCCGGCAGCGGCTTTAGAAATGTCAGCACCAGAAGCGATTTTCTCGATTAGTTCAGATTTGTTCATGTCATCCCCTTGAATGTAGTTTTCGCGCCGCAACCAAATCCTTCTCTAGAGCGGTCTGCGGAGGCTTTTATAACAAGCTTGATACCAAAGTTCAAGCTCAGTTGGAAAACCAAAGAATTTAAATTGGATACAGCTCAAAGCCAGTTGCCCCAAGGGCTTGGCACAACTGGCTCTCCACAGACCTAGGCTACCACAGGTCTGGGTTTTGTTAAGCCCCTTTTTTCATTTTTTTTAGTGGCATAGGACATTTTCTTGCGTTAGCCCAAATTTTTAACCACTTCAAAGCCTTCGACTGGTCGCTCAAGCGCCAATTGCAGCACTTCGTCTATCCAACGAACCGGACGAATTTCCAAGTCTGCCACTACGTTAGCCGGAATTTCTTCCAGATCCCGTTCGTTTTCCTTGGGTATCAACACCAGCTTAATGCCACCGCGGTGGGCCGCCAGCAGTTTTTCTTTCAGGCCACCGATTGGCAGCACCTCGCCTCTCAGGGTAATTTCACCTGTCATGGCGACTTCACCCTTGACCGGGTTACCTGTTAGGCTGGAAACCAGCGCGGTACACATGGCGGCACCGGCAGATGGACCATCTTTCGGGGTTGCCCCTTCGGGTACGTGCACATGGATATCACGCTTCTCGTAGAAGTCAGGGTTGATCCCCAACTGCTCGGCGCGCGCCCGAACCACAGTCATAGCGGCCTGGATAGACTCCTGCATCACATCACCCAAAGAGCCTGTATAGGTGAGCTTACCCTTACCGGCCACAGATGTGGCTTCTATAGTCAGTAAATCGCCGCCTACTTCGGTCCAGGCCAAACCTGTCACCTGGCCAATCTGGTTCTTGGACTCGGCCTTACCATAGTCAAAGCGCTGTACCCCGAGGAAAGACTTGAGGTTGTCCTGATTGACATCCACATGCTTGGTATCTTTCTCCAGCATGATCTGTTTGACCACTTTACGGCAAATCTTTGACAGCTCACGTTCCAGCGCCCGCACCCCGGCTTCACGGGTGTAGTAGCGGATCACCCCGAGAATAGCGCTGTCATCGATAGTGATTTCAGTCTTCTTCAGGCCGTTACGTTCAATCTGCTTCGGCAACAAGTGCTGCTTGGCAATATTGAGTTTCTCATCTTCCGTGTAACCGCTCAGACGAATAACTTCCATCCGATCCAACAAGGGGCCCGGGATGTTCATCGAGTTGGAGGTGGCCACAAACATCACATCGGACAGATCGTAATCCACTTCCAGGTAGTGATCGTTAAAGGTGGCGTTCTGCTCGGGATCCAACACCTCCAGCAATGCCGAGGCCGGATCGCCGCGCATGTCCGAGCTCATCTTGTCGATTTCATCGAGCAAAAACAGCGGGTTTTTCACCCCGACTTTGGCCATCTTCTGGATAATCTTGCCCGGCATAGAACCTATATAGGTACGGCGGTGACCGCGGATTTCCGCCTCATCACGCACGCCGCCCAATGCGACCCGCACATATTTACGACCGGTCGCTTTGGCAATAGATTGTCCCAGGGATGTCTTACCTACCCCTGGCGGGCCAACCAGACACAGGATAGGCCCCTTAAGCTGTTTCACCCGGCTCTGTACTGCCAGATACTCAAGGATCCGCTCTTTAACCTTCTCCAGGCCATAGTGATCTGTATCCAGCACCTGTTCGGCCTTGGAGAGGTCACGCTTAATCTTGGAGCGCTGTTTCCAGGGCACTGAGGTCATCCAGTCAACATAGCTGCGTACCACAGTGGCTTCGGCCGACATCGGAGACATCATTCTCAGCTTGTTGAGTTCAGCAGACGCCTTCTCTTTGGCTTCTTCCGGCATGCCGGCTTCTTCAATCTTACGGCCAAGGCTTTCAAATTCATCATGGCCCTCATCAAGATCGCCAAGCTCCTTCTGGATAGCCTTCATCTGTTCGTTGAGATAATACTCACGCTGGCTCTTTTCCATCTGCTTCTTGACCCGAGAGCGGATACGTTTTTCTACCTGCAGCAGGTCGATTTCCGCTTCCATCATGGCCATCAGATATTCGAGTCTTTCACCGACCTTGACCATCTCCAGTACAGACTGCTTGTCTGCCAGCTTAAGCGGCATATGCGCCGCCATGGTATCGGCCAGTCTGTCGGCCTCTTCAATACCAGAGAGTGAGGTGAGTACCTCGGGCGGAATTTTCTTGTTCAGCTTGATATAGCCTTCAAACTGACTGATAGCGCTGCGAACCAGCACCTCTTCTTCCTTGTCATCCAGCGCTTCAGACTCCAGGTAGTGTGCGGTGGCAACAAAGAACTCTTCTTCCTGGGTATAACGTTCTATGCGGGCGCGCTTGCCGCCTTCGACCAATACCTTGACTGTGCCATCGGGCAGCTTCAGCAGCTGCAAAATGGAAGCGACTGTACCTACGTCGAAAATATCGTCTATGCCAGGCTCGTCCAGATCCGCATCCCGCTGCGCCACAAGAATGATCTGTTTATCCTGCGCCATGGCAGTTTCCAAACAACGGATGGACTTTTCACGTCCTACGAATAACGGAATTACCATATGGGGATAGACCACCACGTCTCTCAGTGGCAGCACGGGCAATTCGATTCGCGCTTCACGCTCTAGGGTCATAGTTCGATTCCGTTTCAGTTAAAGATTACATTGAGTATATTGGGACGCTTTCCCGGCTTTCAATGGTAAAGATAAAAAAAGGAGCCCCAGTGGACTCCTTAATTTTCAACCTGATAGCTTATTGCTCAGTTATTGGTCACCGGCAGCAGCCTGGGAGTCATTATTCTCATAAATAAGAATAGGCGCTGACTCACCTTTCACCACAGACTCATCAATAACCACCTTGACCACGTTATCCATGGACGGCAGGTCATACATGGTATCCAGCAGTATCGCCTCAACGATGGAGCGCAGACCGCGGGCACCTGTCTTACGGGACATGGCTTTTTGTGCTATCGCCTTGAGGGCGTCATCGCGAAACTCGAGTTCGACATTCTCCATCTCGAACAAAGTGGCAAACTGCTTGGTGATGGCGTTTTTGGGCTCGGACAGGATCTGCACCAGCGCCGCTTCATCCAGTTCACCCAAGGTCGCAACCACAGGTAAACGCCCGATAAACTCAGGAATAAGGCCATACTTGACCAGGTCTTCCGGCTCAACCTGCAGCAGAGTATCTGTGATGGTGGCCTTTTCAGCCTGACCTTTAACCTGAGCGCCAAAACCTATACCGCTGCCCACATGGGAGCGCTGCTCAATCACCTTCTCAAGGCCGGCAAAGGCACCACCACAAATAAAGAGTATCTTGGAGGTATCAACCTGCAGGAACTCCTGTTGTGGGTGTTTACGACCGCCCTGAGGAGGCACAGCGGCAACAGTGCCTTCAATCAGTTTCAGCAGTGCCTGCTGCACCCCTTCACCGGACACGTCCCGGGTGATGGAAGGGTTATCTGACTTACGGCTGATTTTGTCAATCTCATCGATATAGACAATACCACGCTGCGCCTTGTCAACATCATAGTCGCACTTCTGCAGCAGCTTCTGAATGATATTTTCAACGTCTTCCCCCACATAGCCGGCTTCGGTCAATGTGGTGGCATCCGCCATGGTAAAAGGCACATTCAGGAACCGCGCCAGGGTCTCTGCCAGCAAGGTTTTACCACTACCAGTTGGGCCGATAAGCAGAATATTACTCTTGCCAAGCTCCACACCATCTTTGGGGGCGCTGTTTTTCAGGCGTTTGTAGTGGTTATAAACCGCTACAGACAACACCTTCTTGGCCTGCTCCTGGCCGATAACATAATCATCCAAATGAGCGCGCAGTTCATGGGGAGTCGGCAGCTTGTCCTGATCCCGATTGGGCGAAATCTCTTTTATCTCTTCGCGAATGATGTCGTTACACAACTCGACACATTCGTCGCATACATACACAGATGGCCCGGCGATCAGTTTGCGAACTTCATGCTGGCTTTTTCCGCAGAAAGAGCAATACAGCAATTTGCCGCTATCACCGTTGCCTTTGTTGTCACCCATTACTCTACCTCTTTTGCAGTCTGCTCTACTGCCATACACTTAAGCGTCTTCAATCTGAGCATAGCCCAGCCATAAGCAAAAATCAGCCTTAACGTTTGGTCAGAACCGAATCCACCAAACCGTATTCCATGGCCTGAGAAGCACTCATAAAGTTATCTCGGTCGGTATCCCGCTCGATGATTTCCAATGGTTGACCTGTGTGCTCGGCCAACATCTGGTTCAGCTTCTGTTTAATCCCCAGGATCTCTTGGGCATGGATAGCGATATCCGATGCCTGGCCCTGGAAACCACCCAAAGGCTGATGGATCATCACCCGCGAGTTCGGCAAACAGTGACGCTTACCCTTGGCACCACCGGCCAACAGGAAGGCGCCCATACTGGCCGCTTGCCCGATACATACAGTGCTGACATCCGGCTTAATAAACTGCATGGTGTCATAAATAGCCATACCAGCAGTGACAGAGCCGCCTGGAGAGTTGATATAAAGAGAGATCTCTTTATCCGGGTTTTCTGATTCCAAAAACAGCAACTGTGCCACGATCAAGTTGGCCATGTGCTCTTCAACCTGACCAACCAGGAAGATCACCCGCTCTTTCAACAGACGTGAATAGATATCGTAAGAGCGTTCTCCCTTGGCGGTTTGCTCAACCACCATAGGAACGAGTGCATTAAGTACTGATTCTGGCGCGTTATGCATCATTAACTTTCCCTAAATAAAAAACGGCCCGCATGAGGGACCTCATACGAGCCATTATAAATGGCGAACAACCAAGCAAGTCAAGCTTAGGTTATGCGCGGCCGGTAGCCTTGTTCATAAATTCTTCAAAAGCGACATCTTTCTTAGTCACTTTGGCTGATTTCAGAACCGCTTCAACAGCTTGCTCTTCCAGAGCCAGGTTGCGCATGTTCTGCATCAACTCTTCGTTACCGTTGTAGTATTCGATCACTTCTTTTGGATCTTCGTAAGCAGAAGCCATGGAAGCAATCAATGCCTGTACGCGCTCTTCTTCGGCTTTCAGCTCGTTGGACTTAATCACTTCGCCCAGCAGCAGACCGACTTTAACACGGCGCTCGGCTTGTTCGGTGAACAGCTCGGCTGGCAGCTCAGGCATGTTGGCACCTTGACCACCGAAACGCTGCATGGCTTGGCGACGCAGTACGTCAACTTCACCGTCGATCAGCGCTTTTGGCAGTTCGATTTCGTTGGCAGCCAGCAGGCCTTCAAGAACTTGTTCTTTCACATTGGCTTTCAGAGCTTGTTCCAGCTCGCGGCCCATGTTCTTGCTGATCTCAGCTTTCAGAGCATCGATGCCGCCATCGGTGATACCGAACAGCTTGGCGAACTCGTCGTTAACTTCAGGCAGGTTGGCGCCCTTGACTTCTTTCACTGTGATAGCGAACTTGGCGGCTTTGCCTTTCAAGTTTTCAGCGTGGTATTCCTCAGGGAAAGTCACGTCAATGTCGAACTCTTCACCGGCTTTGTGGCCTTTAACGCCTTCTTCAAAACCAGGGATCATGCGACCGCTGCCCAGTTGCAGTTCGAAGTCTTCGGCCTTGCCACCTTCAAACTCTTCACCGTCAACGCTACCAACAAAGTTGATAACCACTTTGTCGCCGTCTTCGGCAGCGCGCTCAACCGCTTCGTAAGTCGCGTGTTGCTTGCGCAGAGTTTCGATCATGTTATCAACGTCGGCTTGTTGTACTTCGGCAACAGGCTGCTCAACTTCGATACCGTCCAGGCCTTTGATTTCAACTTCTGGATAAATTTCAAAGGTCGCAGTGAACTCAAACTTTTCGGCGTCAGTGGCACCTGGGGTAAAGGTAGGAGCACCGGCAGGGTTCAACTTCTCGGCAATGATGGCCTCAATGAAGTTGCGCTGCATTACTTCACCGGTAATGTCTTGGCGAATCGCTTTGCCATAACGCTTTTCAATCACGCTTGCTGGGACTTTACCTGGACGGAAACCTGGGATACGGGCACGCTTGGCTTCGCGTTGCAGGCTGTCTTTAACCAGTTGTTCGATCTGCTCTGCAGGAACAGAGATGGTCAGGCGACGCTCCAGGCCTTGGGTTGTTTCAACAGAAACTTGCATTGTTTTACCTCGAAATGTGTCTAACGTCCTTTGCAATAGCCGATTGTTTCAACTATTCAGGTATTCGTTTCTTGATCTTTAACTTGACTTAAATGCCCATCAGAAGTGAATTCCGGCACCGGTCGCACATTGTTGATTGTTATCAAGACGCAGCATTATATCGACCGTTCTTAGTGGAGTCGAGCCTCAATGCCACAGAAAAGGGCATAAAAAAAGCGACCTAAGGTCGCTTTTTTTAATAAAGAGTGGGGTGACTGATGGGGCTCGAACCCACGACAACTGGAATCACAATCCAGGGCTCTACCAACTGAGCTACAATCACCACCGAAAGTGGTACGCCCGGCAGGATTCGAACCTGCGACCATCCGCTTAGAAGGCGGATGCTCTATCCAACTGAGCTACGGGCGCAGGACCTGCAAATTCAATTTGCATCCTAAGCGGTACTGACAATGCTATCCACACTGCCCTTGAAATCTGGTCGGTGATAGAGGATTCGAACCTCTGACCCTCTGCTCCCAAAGCAGATGCGCTACCAGGCTGCGCTAATCACCGAAAATTTTCTCCAAGCGCGGTTACAACCGGCTCGCCTCGAGAACGGAGCGCATCTTAGCCCCTCACCCGACAAGCGTCAACGATTTTTTTAAGCGCTTTATCTGCTTGGCGAAATTACGTGCTGCTTTAACGAAATTCTGTGTTCTGGACCCGGTTTGTCCATGACACTCCCAAGCCTCACTGGTAAAATGGCGCCGTTTTCAACATCATCGCGCCATACAAAGGATATCCTACACCCATGACAGCCCAACTAATAGATGGCAAAGCGATTGCGCAATCCATAAGACAACAGCTAAAGCAAAAAGTCGCTGCACGTCAAGCAGCGGGACAACGTATCCCAGGCTTGGCTGTTATTCTGGTGGGTGCTGATCCTGCCTCTCAGGTCTATGTCGGCAGCAAGCGTAAAGCCTGTGAAGAAGTGGGGTTCATCTCCCGCTCCTATGATCTGCCGGATTCCACCAGTGAAGAAGAACTGCTGGCCCTGATAGATTCACTCAATGAAGATGCCGCCATTGATGGCATTCTGGTGCAGCTGCCGCTGCCGGAACATATTAAAGAATCCAAGGTCATTGAGCGGATCCGTCCCGACAAAGATGTCGACGGTTTCCATCCTTATAATGTCGGCCGTCTGGCCCAACGGATCCCGGTACTGCGCTCTTGCACTCCCATGGGGATCATGACCCTTATCAAGTCTACCGGTATCGATACTTATGGTCTGGATGCGGTTGTGGTGGGCGCCTCCAATATTGTGGGCCGTCCCATGACTCTGGAGCTCTTACTGGCAGGCTGCACCACCACCACTTGTCACAGATTCACCAAAGATCTCGAGGATAAGGTCAGCCGCGCCGATCTTCTGGTGGTTGCCGTCGGCAAACCCGGCTTTATCCCCGGTAGCTGGATCAAACCAGGCGCCATAGTCATAGATGTGGGCATTAACCGTCTCGACAGTGGCCGTTTAGTGGGCGATGTTGACTTTGATCTTGCCTGTGAGCGCGCCAGCCACATCACCCCGGTTCCCGGTGGCGTGGGTCCAATGACCATAGCCAGCTTGCTGGAAAACACCCTGTTTGCCGCAGAGCAATATCACGACTGAAAGCAAACTTCCGAGCTGCATCTTGATTGAAGCCAACCTCAGTTTGGTTTTCAATTTCAAGCGATAAAAAAACGCCGACTTCAACAGCCGGCGTTTTTGTTTGCGTTATTATTTCGATGAGGGTTACTTCTTGCGCCAGCTGGTACCCTGTGGGCCATCTTCCAGCACCACCCCCAGCTCATTCAATCTATTACGGGCAACATCTGCTGCCGGCCAATCCTTCTCGGCGCGGGCACGGTTACGCTCGGCAATAAGCGCTTCGATTTCAGCCACCTCATCGTCGCTGCCCTCGCCTTTGAAGAAGGCTTCAGGTGTTGAGCTGACAATCCCCAAAACATCCGCCAGTTGTTTCAGTGACACGCCAAGGGCCGAAGCTGCCGCCATATCCACGCCCTTGAGGCGGTTGATTTCACGCACCATCTCAAACAGCACTGAGTAGGCTTCGGGGGTGTTGAAGTCATCATCCATCGCCGCCTTGAAGCGCTCAACATACTCTTCGGCAGGCGCAGCAGTGACACTCAGGTCAAGATCTTTAAGCGCAGTATAAATTCGCTCAAGCGCGGCTCTGGCCTGCTTGAGGTTGTCTTCCGAATAGTTCAGTTGGCTGCGGTAGTGGCCGGACAACAGGAAGTAGCGTACGGTTTCGGCATCATAATGCGCCAACACATCGCGAATGGTGAAGAAGTTACCCAGCGACTTGGACATCTTCTCTTTGTCGACCATCACCATGCCGGTATGCATCCAGTAGTTCACATAAGGTGTGTCGTGGGCGCAGCAAGACTGGGCGATTTCATTTTCATGATGCGGGAACTGCAGATCGCTGCCACCGCCATGGATATCGAAATGCAACCCCAGGTGTTTGCTGTTCATAGCAGAGCACTCAATGTGCCAACCGGGACGACCCGGGCCCCAAGGTGAATCCCAGGTAGGTTCACCGGGCTTGGACATCTTCCACAGCACAAAGTCCATGGGATCGCGCTTGTGTTCGTCCACTTCGACCCGGGCACCGGCCTGCAACTGCTCCAGGTTCTGCCCGGAAAGCTTGCCGTATTCAGGGAAAGAAGCAACGCTGAAAAGTACATCGCCATCATCGGCTACATAGGCATGACCACGGGCGATCAGCGCCTCAACCATGTCGATAATCTCGGCAATATGCAGAGTCGCCCTTGGCTCCATATCGGGGCGCAGCATGTTCAGAGCATCAAAATCTTGATGCATCTGACCGATAAGACGCTCAGTGAGGCTATCGCAGCTTTCGCCATTTTCATTGGCGCGCTTGATGATTTTGTCATCCACGTCTGTGATGTTGCGCAGGAAGTTAACCTGGTAACCCGCGTAACGCAGGTAGCGCACTATCATGTCAAAGGAAACAAAGGTCCGGCCATGACCGATATGACACAAGTCGTATATGGTGACACCACACACATACATACCCACTTTACCTGGGTTAATCGGTTTAAATTCCTCTTTTTGGCGGCTCAGACTGTTGTATATCTTCAACATCGACTTTCTCTTCAACAATATAGGATTAGTGGGTAAAACGAATCTGGCAGTTTAGCATTGCCACAAGCTCTTGAATACTGCCCTTTATAGCCGGAGTCGGATAAGTTAGAATCCGCCAACAAAATTTATCCTGAGGATCCAATCATGATTACATTGCACACCAACCACGGCGACATCAAACTGGCGCTGGATAGTGAAAAAGCCCCTCTGACCGCGGCCAACTTTATCAAGTATGCCCAGGAAGGCTTCTATGACGGCACTATCTTCCACCGCGTTATCGATGGTTTTATGGTTCAGGGTGGCGGCTTTACCGAGCAGATGTCACAGAAACCTACCAATGCCCCTGTGCGTAACGAAGCCAACAACGGTCTGTCAAACAAGACAGGTACCATAGCCATGGCCCGCACTTCCGATCCTCATTCCGCCACCGCGCAGTTCTTTATCAATGTCAACGACAACACCTTCCTGGATTTCAAAAACGAATCCATCCAAGGCTGGGGTTACTGTGTATTCGGTGAAGTGGTAGAAGGTATGGACGTGGTCAATGCTATCAAAGGCGTGAGCACGGGCAACCGCGGCATGCACCAGGATGTGCCTCTGGAAGCTGTGATCATCGAGAAAGTGACCATAGCAGACTGATAACTTCTGAATGCGCACTCTCTTTATCGGCGATCTGCACCTCAGTGCCGATCGCCAAGATATCCTCAACGCCTTCTATCAATTCCTCGATACCGGTCTTGAACAGGTCGATGCACTCTATATTTTGGGAGATCTGTTTGAGGTTTGGGTCAGTGATGATTTGGCCGAGCCCTTTGCCCTGGCGCTGGCCGAGCGGCTCTATGAAGTCAGCCGCAGCCTGCCGGTGTACTTTATCCACGGCAACCGCGACTTTATGCTGGGGAAAGACTATGCAGCCAAAGCGGGAATAACCTTACTGCCCGAGGTGTATCGACTGGATCTCTATGGTCACAAGACAGTGCTGCTGCATGGCGACAGCCTCTGCACTCTGGATAAAGCCTACCAGCGTTTTCGCCGGTTTCGCAATATGACATTGCCCCGCTGGATATACCGGCATCTGCCGAAAAAGACCCGCAGCAATATTGCCGCCAAGCTCAGGCAAAACAGCCAGATGCAGAATCAGCTGAAGAGCGTTGAAATAATGGATGTTGATCCGAGCGCGGTGGAAGAACTGTTTGCCGACACAGGAGCTGAGTTGATGATCCACGGTCACACCCATAGACCGGATATCCATCAATTGGCCGGTAATAAGCAGCGCTTGGTGGTGGGAGACTGGTATGAGCAGGGCAGTGTCTTAAGCATCAGTGCCGATAACATAGCACTGACCAGCCTGCCTTTCATAGAATAAAGCCAGTAGACTCGGATTTTATCTGTTTGGCTTGGTCGGCTCGCGTTAAATCTATCCAGCCCTGATAACCTATAAAACCCTTCCAATCCATCAGATGCCGACCCTGTCGGCATCTGCATTGACCTAGTATTGGCTCAACATCGAGTAATTTAAAGCGACGCGCCGCTGTGAAACCTGAATTCGTCATCCGGCGCTAGAATAAGCTCGGCTTCCACCTCAGCAAAATAAGCCACTCTGGCGCTGATATCCTCGCCGGCAATCGCCTCGGCCAATGAAAGATAATCCTGATAGTGGCGCGCTTCAGAACGCAGCAGTGAAATATAGAAACGTTTAAGCTCATCATCGAGCCAAGGCGCCAGCTTGGCGAAACGTTCACAGGAGCGGGCCTCGATAAAGGCGCCCACTATGAGTTTATCTATCAGAGTAGCAGGCTCATGGGTGCGAACATGCTTCATCATCCCCTTGGCATAACGGCCGGCGCGGATGTTGCTGTATGGGATATTGCGCGCCAACATCAGCTCCAACACCTGTTCAAAGTGGTGGAACTCCTCTTTGATAAGGCGGATCATCTTGGCGATAAGTTCAGGGCCATGGGGGAACCCCGCCCTGGGAGTCAACTCACCAATCAACTCGTTCTTCTTCACCTCTCTGGCCAGAAAAGCCGCCATATCCCTGTCGTTTCGATAAACAAACTCTTCGTAGGGCCTGGCCCAGGTTAGCAACTGCTCGCCACTTTGTTTGTCCACCGCATACTTGCGTACCAAAAACATCGCCGTCTGCGCCGCCTTAAGCTCACAATTACAGTGATCTATCAGCAATTCGGCCAGTCTATGCTCCTCTTTGGCAGCCGCTATCCAGCTGTCCGGGGTTTCACAGGCCAAGAATTCTTTTACAGGGGCGAGTAACTGCTGCATTGAGGTCAAGCTTCCACAAGAGTTTTCAAGGCCGCCAAGTCTACCAGCAAGCCAATGCTATGCCCACTGCCTCTCGGAGCACAAACTTGACGCCCCGCCGTTTTTGTTCAATAAATAGACTCAGAGCGGTAAAACGCTCGTCTGCAGTTTGGCGAGCAAAAGTCAAAGCGGAATAAGGATAATTATAATGGTATTGAATCACTTAATGGGGTTGTATACCCATCCCAAACAGGAATGGCAAACCATAGAACAAAACCATGAGGCACTTAAAAGCTGTCTCAGTCACCTGCTACTCATTGCGCTCATCCCTTCTATCTGCAGTTACATCGCCGCTGTGCACATCGGCTGGAACCCTGGTGCCGGCGAACCTCTTTTTCTAACGGCTCAAAGCGGCTTCTTTATGTGTGCCGGTATGTACTGTAGCCTGGTATTCGGCGTATTTGCCCTCGCCTATCTGGCCTATTGGATGGGTCAAACCTTTGATGCTCACCCGGACTTTACCCAGTGCCTGGAACTGGCGTCCTATACCGCCACGCCGCTGTTTATGGTGGGACTGGCGGCGCTCTATCCAGAGCTTTGGTTTATTATGGTGATAGGATTGATAGGGCTTAGCTACTCGGTATACCTGCTGTATACAGGAGTCCCTATCATAATGAACATTCCCGAAGAAAAAGGCTTTATCTATGCCAGCTCTGTGGTGACTGCAGGCTTGGTGCTTCTGGTCGCTCTGATGGCTGGTAGTGTGATCCTCTGGAGCATGGGACTCGGCCCAATACTGCAATAGTAAACGCGGCTGACATGAAAAAGGCGCTCAATGAGCGCCTTTTCTATCTGTATACCCGAAGCATTAAGCGAATGAATCTCTTAATGCCACAGTGCGGTTAAATACCAACTTATCTGGGCTTGAGTCCTTGCTGTCGGCGCAGAAGTAACCTTCACGCTCAAACTGATAAGCCTTTTCGGCCTCAGCTTGCACCAAACCGGCTTCAACCAGACCATGCTTAACCACCAAAGATTCCGGGTTCAGCACTTCGTCCACAGTTTCTGCCGCGGCAGGATTGGCATCGACGAACAAGCGATCATAGAGGCGGAACTCGGCAGGCACAGCGCTGCTGGCTTCTACCCAGTGGATCACGCCCTTGACCTTGCGGCCATCGGCAGGGTTTTTACCCAGAGTCTCTGGGTCATAACTGCAGTAAATAGTGGTGACCTTACCGTCTGCGTCCTTGTCACAACGCTCGGCTTTGATCACATAAGCGTTGCGTAGGCGCACCTCTTTGCCCATCACCAAACGCTTGTAGTGCTTGTTGGCCTCTTCACGGAAGTCGGCCGCATCGATATAAAGCTCACGGCCAAAGGCCAGCTCACGATTACCCAGCTCTTCCTTATTGGGATGCACCGGTGCACTGACATGCTCCAACTGCCCTTCAGGATAGTTCTCGATGATCACCTTAACCGGGTCGATAACCGCCATGGCTCTCGGGGCGTTGTCATTGAGCTCTTCGCGAATACAGGCTTCGAGCATACCCACTTCCACCAGGTTATCCTGCTTGGTCACGCCGATGCGATCACAGAACTCACGGATGGAGGCCGGGGTATAACCGCGGCGACGCAAACCGGCGATAGTCGGCATGCGAGGATCATCCCAGCCATTGACCAACTGACGCACCACCAGCTCGTTGAGTTTACGCTTGGACATCAGGGTATATTCCAGATTCAGGCGTGAAAACTCATATTGACGGGTACGGTTGGGGATCTTGAAATCATCCAGATTATCCAACACCCAGTCATAGAGGCGACGGTTATCCTGGAACTCCAGCGTACAAAGGCTGTGAGTGATATTTTCCAGCGCATCAGAGATACAGTGGGTAAAGTCGTACATGGGATAGATGCACCACTTATCACCCGTCTGATGGTGATGAGCGAATTTGATCCGGTAGATTACCGGGTCACGCATACACATGAAAGGTGATGCCATGTCTATCTTGGCCCGCAGTGAACACTCACCTTCTTTAAACTCACCGGCGCGCATCTTTTCAAACAGTGCCAGGTTTTCTTCAACGCTGGTGTCACGATAAGGGCTGTTCTTGCCCGGCTCTTTCAAAGTGCCGCGGTACTCGCGCATCTGCTCGCCATTGAGAAAACACACATAAGCCAGACCTTTTTTGATCAACTCAACAGCATAGCCGTAGAGGTTATCAAAGTAGTCTGAGGAGTAATGGATATCACCGGCCCACTGGAAGCCCAGCCATTGCACGTCCGCTTTAATGGAATTCACATAGTCGATATTTTCCTTTTCCGGATTGGTATCGTCAAAGCGCAGGTTGCACTGGCCCTGATAATCCCTGGCAATACCGAAATTCAAGCAGATAGATTTGGCATGACCTATGTGCAGGAAGCCATTAGGCTCTGGTGGGAAACGGGTGTGCACATTGGTGTGCTTACCGCTCGCCAAATCTTCATCTATGATATTGCGAATGAAGTTACTTGGACGTACTTCGGTGTCCACATGACTCATGAAATTCCTCTTTGCGAACAATGGCAGTCTAACGAAAAGAGGCATGATCCTACAGATCATGCCTGGTTACAATCCTTCTAGAATAAAAACTGCGGCGCGCTTCGTCAAACCCGGCGCCATGATCCAAAAAGCAGCCAAAATGGCTGCTTTTTATCTGCGACCTTACTCAGTCACTATCTTGATACCCGGAATAATCTCCTGGGTCTTGCGGCCTTTGCGCTTCAGCCACATATAGAAACTAATCAGGGCAAGTACAAAGAAGCTTATCCAGGCGGTGGACTGCAATGGATGCTCGGCAAAAGTCGCACCTTGATAGACCACAGTGGCACTACCGTAAGCCAGTGCAAAGGTCCAGGTCGCCGCGAAAGTAGCCCAGCGACTGCCAAACTCATTCACCAGTGCGCCCATAGCGGCCACACAAGGCGTGTAGAGCAGAATAAACAGCAGATAGGAGAAGGCAGCCAATTGTCCGCTGAACCCTGCCTGCAGAGCCCCGAATGTGGACTGATCAACCCCCTGCTCTTCTGCAGCCAGGTTTTTATCTTCAACATGGCCCACAGACAGCTTAAGCGGATCTTCCATCACTATGCCGAACAGGTTGGCCGGAATGGTCGCCAGCGCCTCGGAGAAGCTGTCCATCAATGGAGTAAGCTCGCCACCACCGCCATCAGCCGTGCTATACAGGCTATTGAGCGTACCCACTACCGCTTCTTTGGCGAAGATCCCTGTCACTATCCCAACCGTGGCCGGCCAGTTATCTTCCTCTATCCCCATGGGCGAAAACACCGGAGTGATCTTCTGACTGGCGACACTGAGCAAAGACTCCTGACTGTCTTCATGGCCAAAACTACCATCGACCCCTATGGCATTAATAAAGTTAAGCAGAGTCACTACCACTACAATGGTCTTGCCGGCACCGAGAATAAAGCTCTTGGTACGTTTACCTGTGCGGGAAGCCACAGCTTTTAGCTTGGGCATTTCATAGCTTGGCAGCTCCATCACTACGGCACTGCTGTTACCGGGCAGCAAGGTCTTGCGCAGCAGCAGGCCTGTGCCTATCGCAGCCAAAATACCTATGAGATAGAGACCGAACACCAGGTTCTGACCTGAATCAGGGAAAAAAGCCGCAGCAAACAAGGCGTATACCGGTAATCTGGCACCGCAGGACATAAAGGGTGCCATCATACCCGTGACGATACGTTCACGTTCACTACCCAGTGTGCGGGTCGCCATGATGGCAGGCACAGAGCAGCCGAAACCGACTATCATGGGCACAAAGGCCTTGCCGGGCAGGCCGATGCGGCGCATCAAACCGTCAACAACAAAGGCCGCACGGGCCATATAGCCAGAGCCTTCCAACACAGACAAAGCCAAAAACAGCGCCGCGATAACCGGAATAAAGGTCGATACCGTCTGAATACCCTGACCTATACCACCGGCCAGCAGAGTCACCAACCAGGCAGGAGCACCTATGTTGGTGAGAAAAGCACCGAAATGATCAACAAACAGTGCACCGGCACTGATATCGAAGAAGTCGATAAAGGCACTGCCCACGTTGATGGCAAACATGAACATCAGGTACATCACCAGCAAAAATACCGGAATACCCAATACAGGATGCAATACCAACTTATCGAGTCTGTCACTCAAGGTCAGTTGACCGTCGGCATTGACAGAACCCTTGTAAACGCGCTCGACAAAGTCAAAACGTGTGGTAGCGACCATGATCTCTATGTCTTTGCCTTCGAGTGTCAATTGATCTGTCACTCTGGAGACTTGTTCATCGAGTAAATTGTTTTGACAGGAACCACAACCCAGACCATTAGCCAACATAGCCAAGGCTCGGCCCCGACTTAATTGACTGTCGCTACCCATAATGGCAGCGACACCGCTTTCAATCGTGGCATCATACTTAAGCATCAAAGGCGATTCTGAAACCCGCCCTTCCAGCAGTGCTATCACCTGCTCCTTGACCCGCTCGACGTCTTGGGCTTCTCTTGAAGTCACGCCTATCACGGGGCAACCCAATTCTCGACTCATGGCTTGAGTATCGACCCGAATGCCACGCTTGACCGCCGCATCCATTTTATTGAGTACCACAACCATGGGAATACCCAGCTCACGCAGCTGCACTGTCAGATACAGGTGACGTTCGATATTGGTGGCATCCACCAAGTTGATAATGCCATCTACTTTCTGGCTGGCCAGATACTGCTGGGCAATCTGCTCATCCAACGAGCAATCACAGTTGCTACCGGCGGGAAGAAGATCGTAAATGCCGGGTAAATCAGTGAGAAAGACATCATCGCCATTAAGCGAAAAGTGGCCGGTTTTCTTTTCAACTGTCACCCCGGACCAGTTACCCACCTGTTGATTGGCACCTGTGAGGGCATTGAACAATGTCGACTTACCGGCATTGGGGTTGCCGACAGTGACACAATGAAACTGCTTAGTCATTGGCCTTTTCCACCTCTATAATCTGTGCCAGATCCTGACGCATGCACAACTTACTGCCGCGGATGTCCAATTCCAACCCGGATCCCATGGGAGCTCGACGGATCAAAGAAAAACGGGTATTTGGGGTGATCCCCATGGACAGGAGCTTGCGTTTGACCACTGCAGGCAGATCCAGATGGCCAACTTCGGAAATCATGGCGCGATCACCGGGTTTCAATTCACTTAACTTCATTGCCTCTACCACTGAAAACAGCATGCAAGCATGCGGGTAATGATTCGATTTTACCTGAAACCGTCAAATAAGAACTTTATCTGGATCAAGCTTTTCAACTGGTAACGATAATAGTTTTCAATTGTGTTGGCTATTATGAGTCAAAAGCGCTCGGGAATAAACCGCTTAAGCTCAAATAACCCAAACTGAATCCGGTATTTTTCTGCTTCAGATCCCAATTTCAGCTTAAAGAGTGTCACAACAAAATGTGGCGCAGATCACACTTTGTTGTTTTCTTTTTTAAATCAGCCTTCTTTATTCATAAGCATCATTAAAAAGTTATCGCCTTGTCATTTTTTTGCTCTATTCTTTAACATTAGCAATTCAGTAAATTACTGAAGCATGCCCAATAACTATAAATCGGCAATGAACGCGCTCAGGATGGAATGATGAAAATGGATAACTCGAGTAAACCAAGCCTTTGGGGGTTGGGTTGTGCTCTCCCCTTATTGTTTTTGTTGGCCTTTGCAGCCAAAGCCACCCCATGGGACGACAAGGATCCGGCCGAAGTTGAAGCCATCCTGGATGCCAAGTTTGCTGAAGGAAAATACTCTCCCAAAGGGGCTGACAGCTGCCTGATGTGTCACAAAAAGAACCAGAAGGTGATGGCGCTTTTTGATGGTGTCCACGGCAATCCCAACGTCTCTCAGTCTCCGATGGCCGATCTGCAATGCGAAGCCTGCCACGGTCCTATGGGAAAACACAACCGCGGCGGCAAGGAACCGATGATCACCTTCGGTGCCGACTCGCCGATACCGGCAGACAAACAAAACAGCGTTTGCCTCAGTTGCCACCAGGATGAACAGCGTCTTGGCTGGAGTGCCAGCCACCACGACACCGCCGGAGTTGCCTGTGCCAGTTGCCACCAAGTGCACACAGGCCATGACCCCATCCAGAGCCGTGAAACCGAAGTCGCCGTTTGCAGCAGCTGTCACTCAGAGCAACGTGCCGACATCCACAAACGTTCCGCTCACCCGATACGCACAGAGCAGATGGTCTGCAGCGACTGCCACAATCCTCACGGCAGTCTTGGGGACGCCAGCCTGAAACAGATGACGGTCAACGAAAACTGTTACAGCTGCCACGCCGAAAAGCGCGGGCCCAAGCTGTGGGAACACGCTCCGGTTACAGACAACTGCGCCAGCTGTCATAACCCTCATGGCAGTGTCAACGAAGCCATGTTGCTGGCCAAACCACCTCAATTGTGTCAGCAGTGCCATGCCTCCGATGGCCATGCAGCCAGAGCTTACTTCCCTGCCAATGAGCAAACCGGCTTGATGCCCAACGCCTATAACGCCGGCAACTCCTGCCTGAACTGCCACACCCAGGTGCATGGTTCCAACCATCCATCCGGCAAACTCTTGCAGCGATAAGGAGCTGAGTATGGTTATCGAGAAACAGACACAGATGAAGCTGTCACTGCTGACGCTCACCATAGCCTGTGCACTGCAACCGGCCTGGGCCGGTGGCTATTCGCTGCAACAGGCCAATCGCGCCGAGCTCAAGCAAGACAAGTGGAGTTGCGGCCAGTGCAAGTTGCCACAGGAAAGCCGCGGCACGCTTGAAGCCGGTGTGGCCTACAATGATGGCGGCAATGCGGTGTTTGCCAATAGTAGCGGCACAGACGCCGATGGCGCCACTGGGCACCTTGGCAGCGATGTCGTTTTTTACGGTGAGCGGGGTTACCGCACCCACATTGAAGCCGACAAATTGGGCTATGACACCGGCAGTGCCAGCCTGAGCATGGGAAGACCCGGCCAATTTGATATCCGTCTGGGTTATCGCGCCTTGGCCAACTTCGGCCCGGACAATGGCATGAGCCCCTATATCAATCAGGACAACAGGCTGATGTTGCCGGACAACTGGCAAGCGGCCGCCCTCACCTCGCAGATGCCAGGGCTTAATGACAGCCTGACAAGCCAGCGACTGGAAATGAAGCGGGATCGCTTCACCCTGGATGCCCATTACCTGGGCAGCTTTTATAAAGCGGGGCTCAATTACCGTCACGAGCAAAGGGATGGTACTCGCCAAACCAACGGCAACTTTCTAACCAACTCCATGGCATTAGCCACCCGAGTGGATGACAGCACCGACGAACTGGAAGCCAAACTCTATTTCAAAGGAAAGGGCTGGTTGGCCGGCTTCAATTCGACCCTCAGCCAATACAGTAACGACTATCAGGCACTCTATTGGGAAAACGCCTTCTTACCCACATTCGGGGCCGCCTATAATGGCCAACTCGCCGACAATCCGGACAACAAGGCATTGAGAGTCGGCGCCGATCTGCAGTTATCCGAGGCCGGACATCAAATATTAATGCACACGGCATTCACCCGCATGACTCAGGATCAGGCGCTGTTACCGGCCACCATCAATGGTCCTTCACCCCAGTTGCCCGCAATCGATGGCGACATGCAGGTCGACGTGCTGGAACTCAAACTCAAGTATGCCGCCCGCATCAGCAGAGGCTTGTCGGTTCGCGGTGGCTATGACTATCGCGACCGGGAAAACAAGACACAACTTAAAGACTGGCCACAAGTGAGCAGTGACAGCTGGCACCAGGGCAGTGCTACACCCGCGGCCTATGACCACACCCGCCAAAGAGCCGATATCGCCTTTAACTACCGTTTTACCCGTGCCCTGTCTCTTGACGCAGGTTACGAGTATGAACACCACAGCTATAGCGATCTGGCGCGCGAATCCCTGTTCCAATCCAGCGTGTTTGCCAAGCTGAACCTGCGTGCCAGCCGCGATTGGCAGTTGTGGTTCAAAGGTGAACTCAGTGAGCGCAGTGGCGGCAGTTATCAGGCCTCCGAGCTGAGCCAAAGCCCCAATAATCCATGGATGCGTCAGTATTGGCTGGCGGATCGCAAGCAAACCCTGTTGCGACTGCAAAACGATTACCGCTTCAGCGATGCCCTGTCGTTCAGCCTGGCGCTAAATCACAAAAAGCAAGACTATGATGAGACGCTTATCGGCCTGGATGAAGTCAGCAGTTGGGGCTATGGCCTCAGTGGCAACTATCAATTCTCAGCCCAATTTGGCCTCAATGCCTGGCTCAATCAGGACTGGCAGGATACAGATCAAACCGGCTCAGCCTCTTTCGGCCCCAGCGGTTGGTACAGCCGTGCCAGTGACAGCAGCACAGTCGCCGGGTTCGGCATCTACTATAACGAGTTGCTGGATAAACAACTGGATCTGGGCTTCGACTGGCAATACTCAAAAGGCGAAAGCGACACAGATGTCAGCCAGGGGCTCACACTGGATTACGGCGACTATTATTCACGCCGTCATACCTTCAACGCCTTTGCCAAGTATCACTTCAGCGACAAGATGGCATTGAGGCTGGATTGGATGTTTGAACACTATCAGGACAGTGACTGGCTCAATCAGGGATTAACCCCAGATAGCATCCCCAACGTGCTCAGCTTTGGAGATCTTGGCCAGGACTATAACGCCCACTATCTGGGGCTGACACTGAGTTACTCCCTATAAGAGCAAGAGGCGAAGAGCGATGTCAAAGGAATACACCCCAAAAACTCCCCTGTTTTATCTAGGCGCGCCCCTGCTGACCGCCATGTTGGCTCTCTCAGGTTGCGGTGGTGATGATGGCAACCCGGGAACCCCAGGCGAACCGGGCGGCGAGCCGGCGATGAATATCAGTATGCTCAAAATTGAGGTCAAGGAAACGGCTCTCGAAGAGGGCATTACCCGGGTAGATTACCGGGTCACCAATCAGGATGACGAGCCTGTGGTTGGTATCCCCTCCGGGCGCTTCATTGCCGCGCAGTTGTTGCCGGAAGGCACCAGTGGCGCAGGCAACAGCAGTGAATGGCAGTATTTCACCGCCGAGACCTGCTCCAGCAGCTGCCCTGGCACCTATGTTGACCATAAAAATGGCAACTACTCCTACAGTTTCAGTGCCCCTTTCGACGGTATGAATGAAATAGCTGAAATCGCCGGCGCCACCCACAGAGTGGTGATCAAACTCGGTGGTGATACCTTGGCCGATGGCACCACATTGCCGGTAACCAATGACCATTACGACTGGCAGCCACCCTCTGGGGCTCCGGCCTACAGCCGCAACATTGTCTCCATCGACACCTGTAACAGCTGTCACAATGACCTGGCGTTTCACGGCGGTAACTATAACCAGGTGGAAACCTGTGTCACTTGCCACAATGCCTCTCGGATCAGCAATCCGGAAAACATCTTCCCGCAAATGATCCATGCCAAACATCTGGCCGGATTCCCCAAACCCTTGTCTGACTGTCAGACCTGTCATAAAGAGGATGAAACCCTCAGCGAACAGCACAACTGGTTCCGAGTGCCAACTATGGAGTCTTGTGGCAGTTGTCATAACGATATCGACTTCGTCAAGGGCGAAGGTCATCCGGCGCAAGCGGATAACAGTAATTGTGTCGCTTGCCACAATCCGGATTGGACCCGCGAAGTCCATGCCAATCAGCAGAACATGGCGGCCCTAGAGCAATTCAAGGCCGAGGTCACCAACGCCAGTGTCAGCGGCACCAGTTTGAGCTTCTCGCTCAAGTTGAGTAACCCGCAGACAGGTGCAGCCTATAACGACAGCGCCGACAAACAGCTGTTTGTCAGCGATCTCAGGATCTACGCCAACTGGGGCACCAGCTTTGATTACGCCACCCGCTCTGCCCGCTCAATTCGAGTGCATGAAGTGGCGCCGCTGTCCGGAAGTAATGGAGTCTATCAGTATCAGTTGGATGGACTGACCATTCCCGCCGGCAGTGAAGCCGATGCAGGCACCCTGGCGATTCAGGGCCGCGTCTGTGCCAGCCAAGGCATGCTGGTTGACTGCAGTGACAGCGCCGCCAGTGTGCTGGTTATCAAGTCGAGCCATCAGTCGTTCAACATGGCGGGCCTCACCACGGCCGGGCGGCGCCAGGTGGTCAGCAACGAAACCTGTGGCAGCTGTCATGGCGATCAGCAATTGAACTTCCACGGTGCCCGCAACGACTTGGCCGGTCAGTGTCAACTGTGCCACAACCCCAATATGCAGGCCGATGCCACCGCTGCCAATCCGTCGGCAACGAGTGCCGACTTCAAACAGCTGATCCATGCGCTGCACTCTGCCCGCTACGAAGGGTTCGAGACGCTGCAATTCCCGGGGAACATAGGCAACTGTGCTCACTGCCACAGCAAAGATGAAAATGGCGTGTTGAGTATGGCGCTCCCGCTCAACTCGGCGGTGCAACCCTTGAGCCTGAATGACGGCAGCTTCACCAGCCCCACGGCGGCAATCTGCAGTAACTGCCACCAGAGCGATGGTGCCCGCAACCATATGACACAACAAGGGGCCGTGTTCCAAGGCGCTGAAGCCGATGCCAAGGCAGGAACGGAAAGCTGCGCCACTTGTCATGGGCAGGGTGGCCTGGCCGATGTCACCAAGGTGCATCCTATCGCTCAGTAACAACAATAAGCCGCCCTTTAAGGGCGGCAATAACAGGAAAGAGCCGGTATTTAAACACTGGCTCAGTCGTGCAATCAAAGCAATGCAGGGAAATAATGATGAAAAGCTCAAGACTGGTTAAAGGGCATACCCGCCTGGCATTGGCCACTCTGATGTCGCTGACGCTCATAGCATGTGGCAGTGACGGCAAGGATGGCGAAGACGGTAAGGACGGCGTGATCGGAGTGAATATCGATGCCACTCCCACCCTCAAGGTCAAGTTTACCGACGCCAAAGTGGAAGCAGGAAAGGTCACTGTTGACTTTATGTTGACCAACGCCAATGGCGTAGCTGTGCTGGGTCTGAACAAAGACTATGACCTCAGATTTGGTATCGCTCAGCTGACCCATGTAACCGAAACCATAGGTGAAGGCGAAGAATCCAGAGAAGCCGATTGGGGATTCCAATGGCAAGCCTATATCAATAGCCTTAAACAGCCTACAACAGTTCCCAATGGGGTGGACAACATCAGTCCATCGCCTCAGTATCAGGCTGGAGTCGAAGCCGCCAGCGCCTGCGAGACCTGTCTGGTGGACAATGGCGATGGCAGCTATAGCTATAGTTATCAGGTCAATATTGCCGAAGTCACAGAGCCGCTGGCCATAGCTTATGATGCCGATGCCACTCAAAGGGCCACGCTGGAACTGAAACTGCCTCAAATTACCGCCAATGCCCATTATGACTGGCAACCCTCCAGCGGCAAAACTGAAGGCATTCAGACCCGCAATGTGGTCACCATTGATGCCTGTTACACCTGTCACCAACCGGACAGCCTGGAGCTGCACGGCGGACGGCGGATAGCGCTGGAAAACTGCGCCTCCTGCCATACTGCGACCTCTGGTGATCCTGAGTCGGGTAACAGCGTGGAGTTCACCTATCTGATCCACGCCATTCACCGCGGCGCAGAACGGCATACCTATGATGCCGATGGCAATGAAGTGCCGGCACCATACAAGATTGTCGGTTATGGCGGCAGCGTCCACGACTATGGTGTGGTCGGCTTCCCCCGTAAGCCTGCTTCAGACTGTAGCGTCTGTCACCAGGAAGGCAGTGGCGCCCCGGCCAATGCCGACTTGTTCAAGGCCGAGAAAAGCAATACCGCCTGTGTCGCCTGTCACACGGAAAAACCTTCGTCCCACCACTCCAGCACAGATTGTATGGCTTGCCACAACACGGACAATACCTATCACGGTACCGGCAGCGCAGCCAAGCGCCACGGTGATGTGATGCAAGCCTTCACTCTGGCTGCCGAACTGAGCGTCAAGGTGTTGGAGGTCAGCAGCAACACCGGCAAGATGACCTTTAAAGTGCAGGTTTTGGACAAAGACGGTAACGCCATGGAGCAAAGCTTTATCGATCAGAGTAGCCGTATGATAGTGGGCTGGGATGTAGACAAGGACTACCCAGCCTACAACGAAGCCTCCTACAGCCAGCGCCGTATTCGTCTCAGTGAAGGCAGTTTTGACGCCACCAGCAAGAGCTATACGCTGACTCCGGCGTTTGATATGCCGGCAAACCCGGATGGCAAGAGCTTTGAAATCTGGTCGGCACTGGAAGCCTGCTTCAATAACGGCGGTTATGGTGTTGCCGATATTCAACTGACAGACTGTGCAACCGACGGCGTTCGCTCTGTGGCTATCCAGCAGGAACCCTACCGCTTTGTCTGGGGCAACAATGGTGTCGACAGCAGTATGGATGCCATGGCCCGCCGCGCCATCATAGACCCGACCAAGTGTCAGAGTTGTCATGGCAAGGAGATCCATCACTATGACAATGGCGTCAACTGCCAAACCTGCCATACACCGGATAAGACACTGCGAAATGATGCCGATTATCCCGGCGGCAAAATCCCCTCAAGCTTTGCCTGGAAGGCACACGAGCGTGAAGGCCACTTCCTCAAATATGCAGGGCTTAAGTCCGGCACTGTGCTGAAAACCGATTGTGCCACCTGTCATGCAGAGTCCTCCGGCAGCGTCACAGGTATCACTCTGGGTCGCTCACCGGATCGCGTCTGGCGCTATGGTGACATCAGCAATGGCGGCGCGGATATCTGGGTATCCTCAGATGCCGGCTCCTGTTTGAGCTGCCACCAGCAGTACCTGAGTGATGCAGCCAAATCGCATATTCAGGCCAACGGCGGTATTCTGGATGGCATGGATGAAGCCGATGTCCGTAATCGTGCCAAAGAGGCCTGTGCCACCTGTCACACCCCGGCTCAGCTGATGACAGCACACGGCAATTAAACTCAATATTGCTACCAAAGGGAGGCTTTCGCCTCCCTTTTTTATGCAGCAAAATTCGTTAAAAAAGCCTTTAAAACACACGTTTTTTTGATCAGGATTAACTTTTTTTGATCTGGCGGTATACCCCTAAAGAAATAGTCGGATCTTAATCACATAACCCATCTAAAGTGACTGATTAATCCCCACCACTTGGGTAGCCTTGGCCTTGGAAAAATAATTCCACACACTTTCCATGGTTGATGAGATTTATTCTTATTTAACCTCTGGTTAGTGATGATTAAAATCACTTGCAGGGAAATATCATGATGAAACGGTTTAATTTCAATGCCGCGACGAAAGCGATGTTGGGTGCCGGTTTGCTGTCTCTGATGCTGGCCGGTTGTGGCAGCGACGGTTCAGATGGCGAACCAGGTAAGCCAGGTCCTGTCGGCACACCTATAAGCAAAGTCAACACGCTGAAATCCAAGATTAATTCCGCGTCTGTAGACACCAACGGCTTCCTGACAATCAACTTCAGCTTGTCTGATGCCAACGGCGCCGCCGTCTTTGGTTTGAAAAACACTGACATAGGTGCAGTCTCCTTCGGCCGTGTCGGCAGCGAAGATGAGATTGAAGGCCTGACCGATGTAGAAGGCCAAGCGAGAGAAATCTGGCTGAGCTACTTTAACAAAGACAAAGGTGATGGCTTCTACACTGGCTCTTCCTACTTCCAGGGTAAAAACTGTGAAGACTGTCTGACCGACAATCAGGACGGCACCTACACACTGAAACTGAACAAAGCCATAGATACTCTGGGTAAATACGACTACAAGGCCGACATGGTCAACGGTATTTATCTTGGCATCAAGACAGCCAATGCGGCCAACGTTAATCTGGTTAACAACAGTTTCTTCTACTGGCAACCCTCTTCCGATACTACTCAGGCCAAACCCAAGCCGATTATCGCCGATGAAACCTGTCAAAGCTGTCACAGACCCGGTCATGATGGCGCACTTGCCATGCACGGTGGCAAACACGTCACCCTGGAAAGCTGTACTTTCTGTCACACCGACTACAACAGCTACATGAAAGATGACAAGGACGAAAATGACCAAGTGATCGGTAGCCACAAATTCGACGGCTCCATCAAAGGCATGGCACACGAAGTGCACAGTCATGCCTTCTACAACGGTATTTTCCCGCAATCAGCCAGCAACTGTCAGACCTGTCACCAACCCAGTGAAACTCTAACCATGGCCGATGCCTGGAAAGCCGACAAGGATTCCGCAACCTGTCTGAATTGTCACAACAGCCCATATGCCGTGCCTTCCTGGCACTGGGATGCAGAAAACAACCAGATCCTAGAAAACAAGCAAAACTGTGTTTCCTGCCACAATGATCCTGATGGTGCCCGAGGTGCCGAACGCGCCCACTATAGCAGCAACGACAGTGCTCAGGCCGCCAAAACCCGCGTCATTTTCAATAGCATGACCTATGATGAGGCCAGCAAGACAGTCACGGCCAATATGACGGTCAAGCACGGCGACACCAATGTGACGCTGGCGCAGATTGACTCCAGCCCATACTCACACGGCGGTTTCACCAGCGCCATCGTCTTCAACGGCGTGGTTAAAGACGACTTCCTGGTTAACTACCAGAAAGTGGGTTACGACCACTTCAGTGAAGGCGCCGACGGCAGCATAGATGTCACCTTCAGCGACGGCGACTTCAAAGTAGCCGAAGTCATGGGTACACCTGAGGTCAAAGTGGCTCTGAGCAGCCAGCTGCATGTCTGCTTCGATGGCAAAGGCGCTGTAGCCAACTGTAAGCCAGTCGCAGACGGTGTTATCCCTAACTCCGGCCCTTACGTGCCATCTGACACAGTTTACTTCAATGTGGATGGCAGCAAAGTCGACAAGACGCCAAGGGTTCAACATGCCGAAATGACAGCTTGTCAGCAGTGTCACACCACTGCCATCAAGCATCGTTTCTCCAACGACATCGACGGTTGTGCCTCCTGCCATAACGGCACCCGCGACAAGAAGGGTAATGGCTCATCTAACCTGGCATACATAGTGCACTCCAAGCACTACCTGTATGACAGCTCAGGCAATGGCTTCTTCAAGAAGACAGACTGTCAGACCTGTCACGGTAAAGACGGCTTCTCACTGAAGAAAATTGCCGCCGATGCCGCGCCGGTTGCCTTCGGCAAGACCGAAGATGAAACAGAGCAGACTCTGGTATCACCACAGACTGCCGCCTGCGCCAGCTGTCACCAACCGCCATACGGCCTGAGTGAAACCACTATCAACCACATAGTGACCAATGGTGGTGTGATAGGTACAGGCCACGGTGTAGCTGCAAGTGATTATGACGCCCAGAAAGGCCAAGAAGCCTGCGCTACCTGTCATACAGACTCCCAGCTGTTGGAAGCTCACTCCAACTGGAGTTTCGATCACTAATACTTAACCCTAAAGAGAGGCTTCGGCCTCTCTTTTTTTATCTGTCAAATTGTTAAAATCGAATTAAAAAACAGCGTTTTTTTGATCGAGATTAAGTTTTTCCTACCAGCTCAAATACCTCTTTATAAATAGAAAGATCCAAGTCACACATTAACACCAGTTATGCAGCTTTTCGGCCCTGCTTGAGTTAGCCTTTTCAAGGGGAAATCCTATTTCCGGTATCGGGTTAAGGGCCAATTACATAATCAATTTGGTTGACTCAAATCAACCACTCCCTAAACCAGATACTTCCACTATTGCAGGGAACAAGATGATGAACGCACAAAAAACCAGAATCGCACTGCTGCTGGCAGCCAGTGCAGCTACTCTGGCCTTAGGTGGCTGTGGTGGCGATGATGGCAACGATGGTAATCCAGGTAACCCAGGCGGCGAGCCGGCAGGCGAAATCAAAGCACTGCATTTCAGCTTTGAGCAGGCCGTTGTCAAAGACGGTATCCCAACTGTCGAATTTACCGTGACCAACGAAGACGATATGCCGGTAGTTGGCTTGCAGAAGTTCCGCTTCGCCGCCGCTCAGTTGCTGCCGGAAGGCGCAACCGGTGCAGGTAACGCCTCTCAGTGGCAATATTTCGGCAACGAAGACTGCACTGTAAGCAGCAGCTGCGCAGGCACTTTCGTTGACCACAAAAACGGTAGCTACAGCTACACCTTCAGCAAGACACTCAATGAACTGAGTAAAGATAGCATCAGCTTCAACCCTGAGCTGGCTCAGCGGGTATTGCTGCGTGCTTACAACACACCACTGCCTGACGGCACTCTGATCCCCAACAGCAACGCCTTCGTCGACTTCAGTGCCGACTCAGGTGCTGCCGCATACAGCCGCATGCTGGTGAGTACTGATAGCTGTAATACCTGTCACGGTGACTTGGCCGACGTCAAACATAACGGTGGCTATCCTGACGTCAACTATTGTGCCACTTGCCACACTCCTGGTCGGGTTGGTGAAGGAAAAGAGTTCAATGTCCTTATTCACGCCAAGCACAAGGACCTGGGGCTGGATGCGCTTAACAGCTGCCAATCCTGTCACAACGACACCAATGTCGAGCTGACGCCCGATTGGGGCAACTGGTCCAAAGTGCCTACTGCTGCAAGTTGCGGTAGCTGCCACAGCAACATCGACTTTGCTGCAGGCCAAGGCCACAGCCAACAAACCGACAACTCCAACTGTATCGCCTGTCACAACAGCAAGTGGACAGAAGAGCTGCACACAGGTGTAACCGCTGATAAGCGCGCCGTTATCGCTCAGCGCGGTCTGGCCGCAGAGATGACAGGCAATGCCGACAACAGTGCCACTCTGACTGTGACTCTGCTGGATAAAGCCGGTAATGCGCTGGATGCCAACAAGGAGCTGGCCAAGATCAAGCGCCTGGAAACCATCACTAACGTGGGCCCTAACTTCCCTGTCATGGGCTACAACGTCAGCCCTGGAAGCGGTAAAGCCAAGGTTGCCAAAGATCTGGTTAAAGACGGCCAGCTGCAGGACGCCGTGACTCTGGTTGACGGCAAGCTGCAATTTACCGTTCAAGACCTGCCTTTCGGTGCCGGTGATGCCGATACTGCCTTCAGCTTTATCGGTCTGGAAATGTGCAACCAAGGCAGCGAGCTCATCGCCTGTGCCGATGGCGTTGCCACTACCAGTATGAAAGCTCAACTGGCCTTCGCTACCAAGTCAGGTGATGCGCCTAGTCACCGTCATATCGACTCAGTGGACTTCGCTACCTGTCAGGGCTGTCACAGTGACACCTTCGAACTGCACAAAGGCCACCACTCAGGCTTTGTAATGACAGAACAGCTGGGCCGCGAAGTAAACGGCAAGCTCACCGTCGGTGTTGATGGCTGTGTGGCCTGTCATACACCTGATGGGACTTACGCCAGCGGTGCCAACAAAGGCGCCTTGGAGATGAAACTGCACAAGACCCACATTGAAAAGGCTCACGGCCTGATCGGTGGCAACTGTTCAGCCTGTCACAGTAAGCTGAATCTTGATGCCTTCAAGAACAAAGGCGCTCTGGCCACCTCAGCAGGTAAGTACACCACGCCTATCACTGCTACCTGTACTTCTTGTCACACTGTCGGTGGTGACTACATGGTACACACCAAGGAGCAACTGGAAGCCTACGGCGCTGTGGTAGATGGTGATTACACCCCTGCCAACCAGGCTGCGCAGCTGGAAACCTGTTTCTACTGCCACAAACCAACCGCCGCAGATCACACTCAGGTGAAGATGTAATTTGCCCAGGCCGGGGGAGTTACCTCCCCCGTCTTTCAAGGGTTTGGACAAATTAAGGATGCCTAATATGAGAATCAGCAAAAATATACCAACACTGCTAAGCGCCCTTCTGGCGACGGCAGTGTTATCTTTTGGTATCACCCAGGTGGCTCACGCCTCCAAGTGGGACGCCAAAATGAGCCCGGAAGAAGTGGAAGCGACTTTGGATCAGAAGTTTGCCGAAGGCAGCTACTCTTCCAAGGGCGCCGACTCCTGTCTGATGTGCCACAAGAAGTCAGAGAAGGTCATGGACCTGTTCAAAGGGGTTCACGGTGCCATCGACTCCAGCAAGAGTCCTATGGCCGGACTACAATGCGAAGCCTGTCACGGCCCTATGGGCAAACACAACCGTGGCGGTAACGAACCCATGATTACCTTCGGTAAGGGTTCAACCCTGGCAGCCGACAAGCAGAACAGTGTCTGTCTCTCCTGTCACCAGGATGACAAGCGTATGTCCTGGAACGGTGGTCACCACGACAACGCCGATGTTGCCTGTGCCTCTTGCCACAGCGTGCATACCGCCAAGGATCCTGTGCTCTCCAAGAACACTGAAATGGAAGTCTGTACCAGCTGTCACACCAAGCAAAAGGCTGATATGAACAAGCGTTCCAGCCACCCGCTGAAGTGGGCACAGATGGTGTGCAGCGACTGTCACAACCCTCACGGCAGCACCACAGATGCCGATCTGAACAAGGCATCAGTCAATGACACTTGTTACAGCTGCCATGCGGAGAAGCGCGGCCCAAAACTCTGGGAGCATGCACCCGTCACTGAGAACTGTGTCACTTGCCACAATCCCCACGGCAGTGTTAACGATGGCATGCTGAAGACCCGAGCGCCGCAACTATGTCAACAGTGTCACGCCAGCGACGGCCACGCCAGCCGTGCCTATCTGGGTAACACAGGCATGGGTTCTCAGGTCAACGACAACGCCTTCACCGGTGGTCGCAGCTGCCTGAACTGTCACAGCCAGGTCCATGGTTCCAACCATCCATCCGGCAAGTTGTTCCAACGCTAAGGAGGCGGGAAGATGAAATTCAAACTTAATTTGATCACCCTGGCTCTGCTGGCTCCTGCCAGCCTGGCGATGGCCGCTGACGGTTATGACTTGGCCAACGCCAATACCGAAAAGGTGAAGTTTTCGGCCTGGAGCTGTAAGGGTTGCGTCAGTGAAACCGGTGTATCCGGCACTATTGGCGCCGGGGTCGGCTATAACGACTCTGACGATATCCGTTCTGCCAACGCCTTTGCCGCCGAAGATGACTTTGCCGGCAAGGTGGACGCAGACCTGAGCTATCGCGGTGAAAACGGCTATCGAGCCAGTATCGAAGCCGATAATCTGGGTATGGAAAACGGCCGGGTCGATATCAATGCCGGTAAACTCGGGCAGTACAACATCAACCTGAACTACCGTCAGATCCACACCTATAAGACAGACTCAGCCATGAGCCCTTATCTGGGAGCCGGCAGCGGCAACCTGACACTGCCGGCTAACTGGCAGACAGCCGGTGGCAGCAGCGAGATGCCCATGCTGTATGACAGCCTGAGCCCACTTGAGCTGTCGCTCAAGCGCAAGCGCGCGGGCCTGGGCCTTGAATATCAGGGTGAAGAGCTGTGGAGCACCTATGTCACCTATATGCGCGAAGAAAAAACCGGCCTGAAAACTGCGTCCGGCAGCTTCTTCAACCAGTCAATGATGCTGGCCGAACCTGTGGACTACACCACAGATACGGTTGAGGCCGGGATCAAACTCAAGGGTGACAACTGGTTTACCGCACTCAACTACAATGGTTCATTCTTCAAGAATGACATCCAGACCTTGAGATTCGATAACGCCTTCAACCCAACCTTTGGTGCCCAAAGGGCGGGCTATATGAGCCTGGATCCGGATAACGAGTCTCACACAGTGACCTTGAGCGGCCAATTTGCCCAGAAAGGCGCCGTGGTCAGCGGCCGTTTGTTTGCCGGACAGATGACCCAGGATGAGGCCTTTATCACCTCGGGTTACGGCTATCAATTGCCGCAGGAATCCCTGGACGGTAAAGTCGATATCCTCGGGATGAACCTCAAGGCGGTCAAACGCGCCACCCGCAATCTGCGGATAAGCGGCAGTTATGATTACTACGACAGGGACAACCAGACCCAGATCCAGGAATGGACTCAGATCAGTATCAATAACGTCAGTGGTCGTGTGGCCTACAACACCCCTTATGACAACACCAGTCACAAGGCCAAGTTGGCCATGGATTACCGGATTGCCAACGGCATGAAGTTGGACGCAGGTTATGACTACCGTCGTGATGAACGCAGCTATCAGGACAGGGAAATCACCGACGAGAACAGCGTTTGGGCCCGTTTCAGTCTCAACAGCTTTGAACACTGGAATATGTGGATCAAGGGCAGCTATGGCAAGCGCGATGGCTCAGAGTACGAAACATCTGAGTGGACCTCTTCCGAGTCCAACAAGTTGCTGCGCAAGTACAATCTGGCCGACCGCAAGCGCACTCAGGTTGAGGCCAGGGTGACTCACAGCCCTATCGACACCCTGACCCTGGATTTCGGTGCCCGCTATGCGCTGGATGACTACAACAACACGGTTATCGGTTTGACTGAATCCAAAGACCTCAGCTATGACGCCAGTATCAGCTATTTGCTGACAGACGATCTCAGCCTGAGTGCCTTCTACAACCATCAGACCATAGACTCAGATCAGGCCGGCAGCAGCAACTTCAGCACTGTCACCTGGACAGGAACCGTGGAAGACAAGGTAGATGTCATAGGGGCCGGTTTGGCCTACGACAACCTGCTGGAGAAGAAACTGCGTCTGGGGCTGGATTACACCTACTCTGACTCGGATTCCAGCACTCAGGTACGCCAAGGCATCACAGGCGACTATGGCGATTACTATGCCAAAGTGCACAACGTTAACCTCTATGCCCAGTATCAGGCTACTGAGAAAATGGCGCTGCGTCTTGACTACAAGATGGAGAAATACGAGGACAACGACGCAGGTAACGATATCGCCCCGGATGGTATCTGGAACCTGGTCAGCTTTGGTGACAACAGCCATGACTACACGGCTCACCTGATCATATTGAGCGTCAACTACCGTCTGTAATTCTCGCTCTTAGCTCCCAAAAGCCCGCTTTTCGCGGGCTTTTTTATCTCTTCCCACCTTCACCTCAAACCAACAAGCATTCGGTAAAATTCCTCTTGCCAGCGGCCCTTTTTGCAGCTTACACTGCGAAACGTTACATCTTCGCAACAATTATAACAATTAAGATTATATGACCTGAGGACAAAGGCATGAGAATCACTCATACACTACAAGGAATAGCCTTGCTCGCGGCCCTTTCCAGTACCAGCGTGCTGGCCGATGGCATTCGTGCCAGCCTGGAGATGAGCCAGCAGAGCTATAAGGCCAGTGATAACGTGTTGGTCACTGTGACCCTGACCAATGACGCCAACCAGCCGGTAAAACTGCTCAAGTGGTACACAGCCGCTGATGGAGTGGAAGAATCCCTGTTCAAAGTCAATGCCGATGGCCTTGACCGTCACTATCTGGGCGCCCATTTCAAACGCCCGGCTCCCGGCAAACAGGACTATATCAAGCTCAAATCCGGTGAGAGTGTGTCCTATCAGGTAGAGTTGTCCTCACTTTACGACATGAGCAGCAGCGGCAACTACGAGATAAGCTATGATGTCAGTTCGTTGCAACTCTTCTCCCCCAACCCGGGCCAACAAAAGAAGCTGGCCCGCTTAGGGATAGAAGGGATACATTCAGATCCGGTCAGCTTCTATGTGGAAGGCCGTGAATTCAAGTCCGGCGCCAACAAGGGTAAACCCGGCAGTGGCGATGGCGGTACGTCACCCGACGGTATCAGCTTTACCGGCCGTTGCAGCAATTCCCAACAGAGCGATATTCTGGCGGGACTGGACGCCGCCCGCGCCATGGCGGCCGACAGCAAACAATACCTCGCGAGCAACAACAACCCCTCAAGCTCAGTGCGTTATGCCACCTGGTTTGGCAGTTACAACAGCAGCCGCTGGAATAGCGTCAGCAGTAACTTCAGTGCCATAGACTCGGCCTTGAACAATCAGCCACTGACCTTCGATTGCAGCTGTAAGAAGAGCTATTACGCCTACGTTTACCCGACTCAACCCTACAAGATCTACATGTGTAACGCCTTCTGGAGCGCACCGGTATCGGGCACCGACTCCAAGGGCGGCACCATAGTCCATGAAATGAGTCACTTCAATGTGGTGGCGGGAACCGATGACATTGTCTACGGCCAAAGTGGCGCCAAATCGCTGGCCCTGAGTAATCCTGCCCAGGCGATTCAAAACGCCGACAGCCACGAATACTTTGCTGAAAACACCCCCTTTCAAAACTAAGGAAGCTATAGCAGATTAGTTTACCTTTCGTGGGCCGGCTCCTCCGGCCCACCTCCCTGTTACCTTGTGAGCTTGGGCGGACGGAACTGCCCCTTTTTTCCTCATAGTCTCAGAGCCATCCCATAACAGCCATCAAGCACTTGCAAGCCTTTCGCCTTTAAGCCAATGTAAGGCGCAACCTTTATGATGAGAATCTATTGATGAAGTTGAAATATCCTTGTGCCTTGGTCGCCCTTTTTCCGCTATCGGCCATGGCTGCACAACCCGAGGGGTTAATGGCCGGGGTGTTTACCATACTGGTGCTGGGTGGTTTTACTCTGGTTAACCTGCTACTGCAGCTGGTTTTTTACTTCAACGGCCAATATAGCCGCCCTGGGTTTGTCCGCAGCCATATCTATTGGACCTTGCCCATTCCGCTCATTACCCTGTTACTTGTCCTCTGGGATCATGCCTCTGTTGCCGATCTCAGTATGAACTTCGGCCTGGTGTTGATAGCCGTGGCACTGGCGCTGTTGCCACTGCAACTGAAAAACTCGGCCAAGGTCGCCGGGACTCAGGCCGGTTGGCGCCTGCTGGCAACCTCCGCCTTATTGTTGCTGCTGGCCAATTTCATCTGGCCACTGACTATCCCGGCGATGCTTATCGCCTGGAGTGCTAGCGATTGGCAGCAGCGCAGAGAAAACGGCTTTAAGCTCAGCCGGATAGTGTTACTGCTGGCGGCGCTGGGGCTGACATTGTATGAAGGCTTTCAGGCCTGGCAACATTTTTTCGGTGCCTGATTTTCGGAGACTAGTTTTCGGAGCCTAGTTTTCGAAGCCTAAGTAGGGTCTGATATCCATCAAAAACCAGGAAATATAATGAAAACTGCCGCTCTGCCCAGTGATTTCCCGCTACTCGATGAGGTGCGAGCCTGCACCCTGTGCCGGGATAAACTGCCGCTGCCGCCCAAGCCGATACTGCAGGCCCACCCTGACGCCAGGATTTTAATCGCGGGGCAAGCGCCCGGCAGAATAACCCATGAGCGTGGCCTGCCCTTTGACGATGCCAGCGGCGACCGGCTAAGGCAGTGGCTGGGGGTGAGCCGAGAGCAGTTTTATAACCCCAGGCTGTTTGCTGTCATTCCCATGGGATTTTGCTATCCGGGAACAGTTGAAAAACAGGGTCGCAAGCAGGGTGATATGCCGCCGCGGCCAGAATGCTCTGCTACCTGGCACCCAAGGCTTTTTGCCGCCCTGCCCAATATTGAGCTGACGCTTATCCTTGGCAAATACGCCATGGCCTGGCACCTTAATGGCAGTCCGCTGGCCAAGGCGTCCGTCAGCACCGCCGTGGCAGAAGCTGACTCGCTGTGGCCGACAAAACTGGTGCTGCCTCACCCGAGTCCGCGTAATCGCCTCTGGTTTAAACAGCACCCGGAATTTGAGCAAAACCTGTTACCCAGGCTCAGGCAGAGAGTCGCCGAGTTATTGGCACATTAGGGTCTGTTGACCCTTAAAGATGGTTTTTGCAGCTTTTGTCGTTTTTTATACCAAACAACGACAAATGCTACTCAAAGGGCTCAGCAAGACGCGCTTTACTTTTTGTTGCAAGGTATTTACCTAGGCCCCTAGGCTGCATACCTTGCGTCGCGATTAAAACGCGTCTAGTACGAGCAAAATTCAACCATGAAAGGTCAACAGACCCTAGAGGCTCGCATGTATTTTCTCGACGCCGCGACCGCGCAGCAGATAGTGGATCGCACCATGAATATCATCGACCACAATATCAATGTGATGAACAGTCAAGGGGTGATCCTCGGCTCCGGCGACAAGCAGCGACTCAACAGTGTCCATGAAGGCGCCCTTCTGGCCATAGCCCAAAACCGCACTGTAGTGATAGATGAAGGCAGTCGCCACAGCCTGCACGGCGTCAAACCCGGGATCAACCTGCCGCTGCACTACCACGGCAAGATAATCGGCGTTGTCGGCATTACCGGTAATCCGGCGGAGCTGCTGCACTATGGCGAGTTGTTGAAAATGACCGCCGAAATGATGGTCGAGCAAGCCAACTCCCTCGAGCTGGATCTCTGGCATAAACGCCAGCGGGAAGAGTTTATTCTGCAACTGCTGAAACGTGACAGTTATAGCGAAAGCGATTTTTGTGCCTGGGCCGCCCAGCTGCAGATAGATCTGCAAAAACCCAGAGTTGCCGCCGTGATAGAACTCGCCAAAGGCGAAAGCAAGGCCACAGATCTCAAGGAGATCCAGCGCTTACTCGAGTATCCCCAAAGGGACAACCTGGTGGCCATGACCGCCATGGATCAGTTGGTGATCCTCAAACCCGCCTTTCTCGATGGTCGCAGCTGGGATCCGGCGCTTGAGGATCTGCGAATCGAGAAATTGCTTGCCCGTTTGCCGGCCGACACCCAGGGCCGGCTCAAAATCGCGCTGGGGCATTTCTTTCCCGGTGAAGGCGGTATTCGGCGCTCATATCAAACCGCGCTGGAAACCCTGAGATTGGGAAAGAAACGCGCGCCGGAAAAGACCAAATACCTCTATCAGGATCACGCGCTGGCGGTATTGTTGTCCGGGCTGGTTAATAGCTGGCGCGGTCAGGAACTGGCTGCGCCTTTTCGCAAACTGCAACAGCATGACAAAAAGGGCCTGTTGCTGCGTACACTGAGTGCCTATCTGCAACACTTCGGCGACCAGCAACAATGTGCCAAGGCATTGTTTATTCACCGTAATACCCTGAGGTATCGTCTGGAACGTATCAGTGAGATCACCGGCATAGAGCTGCAAAGCCTGGATGGATTACTGCAACTCTACCTGGGAGAGGTCCTCAGTCGCCTGGAACACAAATAATTGTGCATACGCACAAAAAACTCCCCTCTTTCAGGGGGGAATTCCGTATTTTCCCCTAAAGCCATCACGGCGCGGCAACTGGGATAATAATCGCCAGCCCGCCTTTGCGCCGGCGCCCCAACCCTACACAAATAACGACCCAATAAGGGACACTTATGAGCCTGGTACTAGTACTATTGGCGGTGATCATCTTTATTGTTATCGCCACCTCAACATTTAAACTACACCCCTTTTTGACGCTGTTGCTGGCGTCATTTATCGCCGCCTTCGGATTCGGCCTGCCCGCCGGGGAAATCGCCAAAACCATCAGTGGTGGTTTTGGAGGTATTCTTGGTTATATAGGGCTGGTGATAGTCCTGGGAACTATCATAGGCACAGTGCTGGAAAAGAGCGGCGCGGCCATCACCATGGCCGATGTGGTCATCAAGGTGCTCGGGCAGCGCTTCCCGACTCTGACCATGTCCATCATAGGTTATATCGTTTCCATCCCGGTGTTTTGTGACTCGGGCTTTGTGATCCTCAACAGCCTGAAACAGTCTCTGGCCAATAGAATGCAGGTTTCCAGCGTTGCCATGAGCGTCGCCCTGGCCACCGGCCTCTATGCTACCCACACCTTTGTGCCGCCCACTCCCGGCCCGATTGCCGCCGCCGGTAACCTGCAACTGGAAGCCAGCCTGGGGCTGGTGATTGCCGTAGGTATTCTGGTTTCTGCCGTTGCCGCCTTCGCCGGTTTACTCTGGGCCAACCGCTTTATGAACACTGAGCCGGATGGTGAAGGCGCCGAAGAGCTCAAGGCTTCTGCCGAAGAATTTGAAACACTCAAGGCTGCTTATGGCAAGCTGCCAAGCCCCTTGGCGGCGTTCTCACCTATTTTTGTTCCTATTTTGCTGATCTGCCTTGGCTCTATCGCCGCCTTCCCTTCCAAGCCCATGGGTGAAGGCATGCTGTTCAGCCTGTTCCATTTCCTCGGCCAACCGCTCAACGCCTTGATGATAGGCCTGGGGCTGTCACTCTTGCTGCTCAAGGGCGACAACAAGGTCAAAGAGTTTTCCGATCGTATCTCACAGGGCCTGGCTGTTGCCGCCCCCATACTGCTGATTACCGGGGCCGGCGGCGCTTTTGGCGCTGTGATCAAAGCCACGCCTATCGGTGACTTTATCGGCACTTCACTGTCAGCTCTGGGTATAGGTATCTTTATGCCCTTCCTGGTGGCAGCGGCACTGAAGTCGGCTCAAGGCTCCTCCACTGTGGCGCTGGTAGCCACTTCGGCTCTGGTAGCCCCCATGTTGGGAGATATCGGCCTTGGCAGCGAAATGGGCCGGGTGCTGACCGTCATGGCCATAGGCGCCGGTGCCATGACAGTGTCCCACGCCAACGACAGCTTCTTCTGGGTGGTTACTCAGTTCAGCCGTATGAGCGTAGCCCAGGCCTATCGGGCTCAGACCATGGCGACCCTAATTCAGGGGATCACCGCCATCATCTTCGTCTGGCTGCTTAGCCTGGTTCTGCTCTAAACTCTTCCCTTGCTGCTGCCGGTTTCACCGGCAGCCCGTTGTACAGGAAATCAGATGAAAATAGTGATAGCACCGGATTCCTTCAAGGAAAGCCTGAGCGCCCTCGAAGTTGCCAATGAAATTGAAGCAGGCTTTAAACACAGGCTGCCGGATGCCGAGTACCTCAAAGTGCCGGTGGCCGACGGCGGCGAAGGCACAGTGCAATCTATGGTCGATGCGACCAATGGTCACCTGGTCGAGCTTGAAGTCTGTGGCCCACTCGGACAACCAGTGAAGGCCCATTACGGCATTCTGGGTACAGAAGGCACTCATGGCGCCAGAACTGCAGTTATCGAAATGGCGGCCGCCTCCGGGCTGCATCATGTCAGCCCGGCGCTTCGCAATCCAAGGCTCACCACCAGTTACGGCACCGGCGAGCTGATTGTCGATGCCATGGAACGTGGTATTCGCCACTTCATCATCGGCCTTGGCGGCAGTGCCACCAATGATGGCGGCGCCGGTATGGCCAAGGCGCTGGGCGCCAAACTATTGGATAGTGCCGGGCTGGAGATAGGCCCGGGCGGCGCGGCGCTCGTGGCCCTGGCAACACTGGACTGCAGCCAACTGCATCCGGCGCTCACTGACTGCCATTTTGAAGTGGCCTGTGATGTGGACAACCCTTTATGTGGCGAGCGCGGCGCTTCGGCGGTATTCGGGCCGCAAAAGGGAGCCACAGAGGAAATGGTCGCCGAGCTTGACGCCGCCCTCGGCCACTTTGCAGATATTCTGGTTCAGAGCGGCTTTGAAGATAAGCGCCTGCAAAGTGGCGCCGGCGCCGCCGGTGGCATGGGGCTTGGGGTAATGGCATTTCTGGGCGCCAAGCTGCGCCCCGGTATCGACATAGTCATGCAGGCCGTGGGGCTTGATGCCAAACTCGAAGGCGCCGCACTGGTTATCACCGGCGAAGGACGTATAGATGGACAAACCATCTATGGCAAGACGCCCATGGGAGTTTTGCGCCTGGCAAAGGCACGCAACATTCCCGTGATTGGTATTGCCGGCTGTTTGGGAGCGGGCTCAGAGCTGGTGTTGGAGCAGGGAATGAGCGCCATTTTTGATATCATTCCCTCAGCCTGCGACTTGCCCAAGGCGCTGGCCGAAGCCAGAACCAATCTGCAGCGCACCTCAAGCAATATCGCCGCTCTGCTGGCTCTGCAACTGAATAACGCCAATTGATTTTTCGCGGGCCAACCTCTGTGGCCCGCCGCTTTTTCGTTTCAGTTTCAACTTGTCTGACCGTAATCCTTGCAGTAAAGTGAGCTGCCATTTCAAGACCTGTGCAGACACAGGCAGATACAGTGTGAGACCAAAGCCCAATGACCGCCAGCAAGCAACGCCAGGCCACCGCCTCAGAAAACTCTCTGATGCGTATCTTTACCGTGCCCGAAGCACCGGAATCGACCCTGAGCCGCATAGAGCAGGCATTGTCTCAAGATCTCGCCGGTTTCCTGACCCAGAATATCGCCGCGCTGGAAAAGCCCCTGAGTGAAATCGAAAAAGATTTCCAGGCCTTTGAAATCCCGCGTCAACCCAGATTTGTTTCTGACTACACAGAAGAGATGATGCAGAATTTGGTGGCGCATTCAGTACACACCGCCGCCCCCAGCTTTATCGGCCATATGACATCGGCACTGCCCTACTTCGTGTTGCCCTTGTCGAAAATGATGGTGGGCCTGAATCAGAATCTGGTCAAAATCGAAACCTCCAAGGCCTTCACTCCCTTGGAGCGGCAGGTGCTGGGAATGATACATCACCTCATTTATGGCGAAACCACCGACTTCTACCACCAGTGGATGCACAGCGCCAATCATGCTCTGGGAGCCTTCTGCTCCGGCGGCACTGTAGCCAATATCACCGCCCTATGGATTGCCCGTAACCAACTGCTCAAGGCTGACGATGAATTTCGCGGTATCAACCGCGAAGGCTTAGGCGCGGCGCTCTGCCACTACGGTTGGAAGGGCCTGGCGATACTGGTGTCCGAGCGCGGCCATTACTCCCTGGGCAAAGCCGCCGATCTGTTGGGCATTGGCCGAGATAACATAGTTTCAATCGCGACCGATGCCAACAATAAGGTCGATGTCGACGCCATGCGCGAGGCGGCCACCAAGCTGGCCAGGCAGGGCATCCGAGTCATGGCGATAGTTGGCGTTGCCGGCACTACAGAAACCGGTAACATAGACCCTCTGCCTGAGCTGGCCGAGTTGGCAACCGAGCTCAATTGCCACTTTCATGTTGATGCCGCCTGGGGCGGAGCCAGCTTGTTATCCAGCAAATATCGCCATCTGCTCAAAGGGATAGAAATGGCAGACTCAGTGACCATAGATGCCCATAAACAGATGTATGTTCCTATGGGTGCCGGTATGGTGCTGTTCAAACAGCCTGAACTGGCCCGGGCAATTGTGCATCATGCCGAATATATTTTGCGTAAAGGTTCCAAGGATTTGGGCAGCCAGACTCTGGAAGGTTCCCGTCCAGGAATGGCCATGCTGGTGCATGCCTGCATGCAGATAATCGGCAAGGAAGGCTATGAAATACTGATCAATAATTCGCTTGAAAAGGCCCGCTTCTTTGCCGGCTTGATTGAGCAACACAGCGAATTTGAACTGGTGAGTCCGCCCGAGTTGTGTCTGCTCACCTACCGTTGGTGCCCCTCTTGGGCACAAACTGCTCTGAACCGGCAATTGGCACAGGGCAATCTTGAAAAGGTCAAAGAGATCAATGGCATTCTTGATGACCTCACTCGTGCCATTCAGAAAAAACAACGTGAACAAGGCAAGTCTTTTGTGTCCCGCACCCGGATCCAACCCGCCCGATATCACAGAGAAACCGTGACTGTATTCCGGGTGGTGCTGGCCAACCCGCTGACCACAGACACCATACTGGCAGATGTATTAAACGAACAAACTGAGCTGGCAGCTTCTGAAACCGGGCTACTACAGGTGCTAAAGCAAGCCTGCTGCTAAAAAGGGGCGAACAAGTTTCATCTGTGCTCTGCGGCGTGACTTACAAACCCGTAAGCCACGCCCTTGGCAACCCACTATCGTATCTGTGGCATTCAAGGGCGCCATCTGCGGAAAGTCCTTGATCTCTATCTTGCCGCTGATCTCCATATGAGCGCAGCGGACACAGTTGATTTTACTGTCGGTGCCGAGGGTAAACTCCCGCCGGGTATGCCAGTAACATCACTTGGCGATTTGGGTTGACTTGAAAACTGTCGCTTAAATGGACACAAGCAATAAACTCTTCTAAAAATAAACATGTTTACTGCAAGTGCACTCATCTAAGGAAGGTCATCGTTTTTCTGAAATTCCTTGCCAACCAATGCCAGGTCCCCCACAGTTTGTATTTCATCTTCTCATGCCACGGGCTTTCTCAGGCTCCACTCTATCAACTTGGCTCTGACCAAACGTTGCGAAAACTGCTGCGGATCAAGAACCCAGTTAGTAGCGATTTCCCGAACATTCGCACCATCCGGATAACATCCCCCTGTAGACAAACCATTAATATAACAACGTTTAGCGGCTTGTACCTCTGCCTCAGTGGGTTCACCCGCCGAGATGTAGCTTTGGTCATATTCATAGAGCCCGTCATGATACACGGCATATTTTCTTGTTACCTGACCGTTTTCCGCCATAAACCAAAAATTGTATATACCTCCTTGATGGTCACCGAAGCCATAAGTTTTTCCAAATCTCTGGCTTAACCTGGCAGCGAATTCTGAAAGATTGCGTAGGCATTCATCCAGCATTTCCATACTGTCCCTGAGGCCATATTGCCGGAACGGCAAGCCCCAACCACCAAGGTAGATAAGTCCATCAAGATCCGCGACAACCAGATGTGAAGTTTTCCAGATAAGCTTCAGATCGCCTGCAGATCCCAAATCACTGATGGACGTGATATCTGCTTCCCCCTTCAGATGGTCAACGATTCCATCCAGATCTGTGCTTTCTACGACCAACCAAATCATATTGCGATACATCGAAACACTCATTTTTATTCCCTTAAATATCTGAAGCTTTGAAAATTCAGTAGTCCACGGACTTTAGTAGCTCAACAATGGGCCGGAACAGTAACAAAACCAAGAGACAAAACAAAGGGACAAAACAAAGAGATTAAAACCGAGATATTAAAATTGAGACCCCATAACTCTTGGTAGATTGCAGGCCGGAGATCCTCGATGAATTCAAAAAAAAGTGCCTGATGTTTCCATCAGGCACTTGAGTCTCTTGTCAGAGAGTTATCTATTCAGTTAATGAATAACCACGGGAATACTGGGCAAGATGGTGGAAACTCCGTTAGGGGTGGTGATTTCAATCAACAGACTACCTGCATCGGCTTGGTCGGCACCTTTCACCATCACACTATACTCCAATGCGCTATTTTGATTGGTTGAGAGTACAGTAAAGTTCCCCTTACTTGCCAAACTACCTGCTGAGGTGCTGAAAGTGATACTCGTCCCGGATGGCAAGGGTTGATTATGGAGATCCCCGACAATAATTGATACTGCGCCAACGGATTTACCTATGATATCCAAGGTCTGGTTGTCATTGAGGCCGTCACAAACATCCACTTGGTTCTTATCATCAGTACAGCTATCCGTAATTTCAGGAGTTGAAGCAACCGGGTCACTACCCGACATCACCAATACAATAGAAGCCCTGACATTGAGCGACTTGTCGGTTGCTGAACACCCTTCGTGAGGATTATTGCTGTCATCAAGCCGGCAAAGACTACCGTTATAAACGCCATCCGACTCATCAAAGCTACCACTATTATTAAAGTCCACAAAAGTCTCTAACTCTCCACCGGTTAGCGATCTGTCATACATATAATCTTCATTATGGTCGACGAAGGCTTCCGATAAATCAAAGGAACGACCGGAGACATCAAGTTTATTCTCGAAGTCGTCCCATTCATCAAGGTCAAATCGTCCATTACCATTGAGATCCGGGAACGACTCTTCTCCAATTGCCGTAGCAAGAATGGTTACCCGGCCGCCATAGGGTTGACCAAGGTTATCCAGGGACGGTTGATCTCCGCCCCCAAGGGTGTTGCCTGTAGGACGAGGGTTTTGGCTGGTCCAGGTCACGGTACAAGCACCGGCTGTTGTTGTACATGAAGACTCAATGACGCCACCCTCTGTGGTAAAGCTAACTGCAGTGCCATCCGGAACCGGGTTGTTGAAAGCATCTGCCAACCTGGCAGTCACTTTGACTTCAACGCCATCATAATTCCAACCTTCCGGGTTATAGTTATCAGCAGAAAGAGAGAAGGAGTCCTGATCCGGAAGGCCGGTCGAAATCACCAGTTGACTGGACTGGGACGAAATCAATGGCAAGCTGCCATCCACTTCAGCGGTTACCCTGACTGAAGTCGATACGGTTCCTGAGTTAATAACAGTTTGGGCTATCCCTTGTGCATTGGTCGTCGCAAACACAGGATCTATCTCTATATCACCAACGTCTGTATTGAGGGAAAAGTTAACTCTTTGATTACTTACAGGATTATTGTTTTTATCCAGCACTTTAAATCTAACAGTTGACGATTCCGCACCGCCCGTGCCTTTCAAACGGATAGTTTGCGGAGTCGCATCCATGAAAAAGATACTGCCCACGCTCGCCGGTAACACATTGACCACGGCTTTGGCCGTCAGTGATTTGCCTCCGACATTAGCACTGATATTGATAGTATCATCACCGACACAGCCTTTGGCGAGATAAGTGCTGGTAGCGACACCATTAACTGCAATGACAGGTGAACTGATTTCCGCTTCCAAAGGCGTTTTACCGGCACAGACTGAAGTAAACTTAACTTCAGCAGGTTCGACAAAAGGATTACCGTTATCATCCTGCAATGTCACACTGACACTCGCTGTACCACCAGCAGAGACAACGGCTGGTGCCACAGCTGCCACCCCATCCTGAAATGGCGAGCCACTGCCCATAAACACATTGGTTGCACCGACTTTAAATACCAGGGATGTCTCTTCACCGGACAGTAAAGTCGCGGTTGCAATCCCGGCTCCAGGCTGAGTACCGGCCAAGATCTGAACATAGGCCTTACCATTATCTGTGGCCGCCGTATCTATGGGGATTTCGCCCCTGTCACTGGTAAACTTGACAATGGTCTGTTTGGAAATCCCGGTGACATTGGCCACCAAATAGCCCGGCGTTAATGAGGTGATCGCTTCCAAAGGAGTTGTACTGTCAGGATCAGCAACAAGCACCAAGGATATCTGAGCTCCCCCGGTATCGGCGCCACCATCACCTTTGGTATTGAATGAGACTTGAGCTTCAGCACCATCGCCACTGCCAGGAATATACCGGGCTGTTACAGTCCCCGAACCCAACTTATCGCCGGGCAAGAGATCTATTCGCACCACACCTTGTGCATCCGAAACCCCACTGTCGGAAGCCAATACACCTTGACCTTCAACGGAGAAGACAATTCTTCCGCCCTGGAATGGCACTGCGTTTTTGCTCAACGTCGCAACCAGCTTTCCCGGTACGGCATTGGAGACTTCCGATAAAGGCTCACCATCGGCATCGGTTAACTTGAGACTGATGGTATAAGTATCTGTAGGCAGAGTCGGCGTTGTGCCATCTCCACCGTCGGAAATACTGCCACCACCACCACAGGCAAATAAAAGAAAACTACATAATAGAGTGAAGCAAAACTTAAACGCTGACTTCATTGTCAGACTCCCCGTTACTCAATAAATGCAAATGATCTACTTATGTATTACTTATAGAGCAACATTGTATAATTTTCATTAAACATTTCCACAACATGTGAGCGTTATTTGTAATTAACAGCCTCAATATTTAACCAGCATACCATTTCCTCAAGAGAGCTTTCTTGCTAGGCTTTAGTGCGCCAAATTACAAAAGTACAAGAATTAAACAGGAAAATTTATGGCATTCACTCCAACCAAGAAAATGGGCCTGACCGGCAAGATCCTTATTGGCATGGCAGCCGGTATCATTGTCGGTCTTCTTTTGAGATCTTTTTTCCCCGCTGGTGAGTTGGATTCACCGCAAGTCCAGCAAGATCCCTATTTCATCTTTGTGCAGGATTACATCACCGAAGGCTTTCTCAATGTCGTCGGTACTATCTTCATTTCCAGCTTGAAAATGCTGGTAGTGCCCTTGGTCTTTATCTCTCTGGTGTGCGGTACCAGCTCACTCAGTGATCCCTCAAAACTGGGGCGTTTGGGTGGCAAAACTATCGCCTTCTATCTTTTCACCACTGCCATAGCTCTAACACTGTCAATTATGGCTGCAGTGATGATCCATCCCGGCCACAGTAGCATGTCTACTGCAGGTAACAGCTTTGAAGCCAAAGATGCTCCCAGCTTGGCAGAAGTATTGATTAACATAGTACCAACCAACCCGATGCAGGCGATGAGCGAAGGCAATATGCTGCAGATCATTATCTTTGCAGTGATCTTTGGTTTTGCCATCTCTCATGTGGGAGACAAGGGCAAGCGGGTTGCAGCGCTGTTTGAGGACCTCAATGAGGTGATCATGAAGGTGGTGACCCTAATCATGCATCTAGCGCCTTACGGGGTGTTTGCCCTTATGGGTAAACTGGCACTAACACTCGGCGTAGAAACTTTCGGTAGTGTGGTCGCTTACTTCTTTGTGGTACTGGGCGTACTGCTGGTGCATGCCTTTATTACCTATCCGGTACTGCTCAATCTGCTTTCAGGACTCAACCCTTTCACCTTTATTCGCAAAATGCGCGATGTGCAGCTGTTTGCCTTCAGTACCGCCAGTTCCAACGCTACTCTTCCGGTCACTATCGAGACGGCCGAGCATCGCCTGGGCGTCGATAATAAGATAGCCTCGTTCACCTTACCCTTGGGCGCGACCATCAACATGGATGGCACCGCCATCATGCAGGGTGTGGCAACGGTATTTATCGCTCAGGTTTACGGTATCGACCTGACAATTACCGACTATATCACTGTGGTTGTCACTGCCACCCTGGCCTCTATCGGCACGGCGGGCGTACCGGGCGTGGGCCTGGTGATGCTGGCAATGGTACTCAATCAGGTAGGCTTGCCGGTAGATGGTATAGCACTGATTATCGGCGTAGACAGATTGCTGGATATGGTACGCACCGCGGTGAACGTCACAGGCGATACTGTTGCAACCGTGGTGATAGCCAAGTCGGAAAATGAGTTCAATGAAGAAACCTTCAACGACCCTAAAGCCGGTAAAGCCAATGTCAACTTCCACAAGGAACACCATACTCCCATGTAAGGCTTAAGCCTGGTTCGCTGACAACGGAAATACAAAGAGGGCGCCCATTCGGACGCCCTCTTCTATTTTAACGGGTTTGATTTAACCCATTGAGATTAGCTGAGCCAAACTTAACGTTCCCAGTAGGCTTCTTCCAAGCTATCTTCCCGCTCGGGCAACCCTCTTGATAGGCGTGGGCTATGCTGCGCCAGCACTTCATAAGCGACCCGGTTGGCGTACTTACAGATTTGCGAGAATGAGGAGTAACACAAACCATCGCGCTTATGCTTGCTGGAGCCCGGCACGTTGGTCTTGTGGAAGGTATTGGCCGCCAAATCATGCAAGAGCGCAGACAGGGCACCATCACCGGCGCCATTGGTATTATGAATTTTCTCCGGCCCGCCCATATAAGGCGAAATATGGGCATACACCTTGATAGGTTTATCACAATCATTTTTCAATTTCGGGCGGGAGAACTCATAACGGTTAAATTCAGGAATAGCGCCGGGCAACAGAGTATGGGCCGTCTCGCGTTTCTCGGCGTCATCGGTATAGCCTGCAGTGTAAAGTCCCGAAGCACCCGCAGTGGTCAATACCATGTCGCACCATTCAAGTGCCGCTTCGCTGGCCAGTAAAGGATCGGCAAATCCGGTCAGCGCCTCACCTTCATCTTCATTCATCGCCAACACAGTCACATATTGGCGAATAAATTGCTGCCACCACTTGGGATCTTCGGCGATCAGGAAGCGGGTTCCCAAGGTCAGTACCACTGGTACTTCTGCTTCCTGGGCGTAGCGAATCGCCGTCAACGCCGCTTCACCTATCTGATCGCCATCACTGGCCCGCATCAGATAAGCGGTCAACACCAAAGCAGAACTGCCCTGAATCACTTCTTTATCGATAAACTCCGGACTTAACTTGTCCATTGAGCCCTTGCTGATGGCAAAAGTGCGCTCACCGTCATCGGAGATCAGGGTAAAACAGCGACCTATCGGGCCTTCAACCGGCTGTAAGTAGTTGAGATCCACCTTGGATGAAGTGTTGCACAAATAGCGATAGGCGTAGCTGCCTACTTCAATATGCTTGCTCATCACGCCAAAGAGCACAGATCTGTCATCGGCAAGAATTGAGTAGTTGTGAATGGTATTACCGATAGTGCCGCCGGCAAACTCATCGCTGACCAACTCACGGCTTTTAAGCTCCTGATACAGTTGATGGGCACTGGCATCATCAATCAGAGTCGAGTTGCCTTTGGGTAAGCCGTAACGCTGCAGCAGTTCATCTTCAACCTTGGCTTCAATATCCACCAAAGTCTGGTCTATACCTGAAATCCAGGTGCTGAAAGGTTGTGGCTGCTGAGTCAACTGCGCCAGCAAAGGATCACGGGTTTTGACCGGAAAATAGTGTTTGGATTTACGCTGACCGGGAAATTTCATATTGGGCTCTCATTTTCATCGTCCCTGAGTAGTGTACCGTTTGGGTACACTTTCCTGATAATGATCTTAAGTCAGGCTGACGGAGCTGCCAGCGACCACTTTAAATGGCGGCAGATTCTATCACAAATCCACCGCCACACCAGTGCACGCTAACGGGCTTGATACCAATTTTCAGAGTGAAACTTCACCAACTCGGCCAAAAAACACATATGAGCCGATTGTGCGTTGAGACAAGGAATAAATTGATAACGCTCACCACCGGCTTCAAGGAAGCTCTCGCGGCCTCCTTGGGCTATCTCTTCCAGGGTTTCCAGGCAGTCGGCGGCGAAGGCGGGACTCATGATATCGACCGAGGTAACCCCTTGTCCCGGCAAGGATTCAAGCAGCTCATCGGTATAGGGCGTTAACCAAGGCTCTTTGCCGAAACGAGATTGGAAACACAGCTGCCATTCGCCTTCACCCAGGCCAAGCTCGGCGGCCAGCAACTTGGCAGTGGTTTCACATTGACTGCGATAAGGATCCCCCTCCTTAATGTAACGCTCGGGCACCCCATGAAACGACATCAGCAGCCTTTGTCCCCGCCCTTCTTGCTGCCAATGGGTTCGGACACTGCCTGCCAGGGCCTGAATATAACCAGGCTTGTCGTGGTAATCACGCACAAATCTCAGCTCAGGCAGATTACGTTCCCGTTTCAGTGCCGCAGCAACACCATCAAACACACTGGCCACAGTGGAGCAGGAGTATTGAGGATAGAGAGGCAACACCAACACCTTGTCAACGCCGGCATCTTTCAATGCTGCCAGGCCATCACTCAAGGAAGGGCTGCCATAGCTCATTCCCAGCTCAACAGGAATATGACAGCCAATTTGCTCCCGAAGCAAATCAGCCAGAGCTTGCCTCTGCTGCTTACTGACCACCATTAAAGGCGAGCCTTCCGCCTGCCAGATAGATTGATACAACTTGGCGACTTTCGCCGGGCGGGTATTGAGAATAATACCTTGTAACAGGGGTTGCCACAGCCAGGGAGACAGATCCACCACCCGTTGATCGCTGAGGAACTGCTTCAAAAAAGTACGTACTGCCGCTTTGGTTGGCGCAGCGGGAGTACCCAGGTTAACCAAAAGCACACCGAATGGAGAACGGGGATCCTGCACTGTATTATTCCTGTTTCAAGAGAGGTGGCGCCAAGTTAACATCGCTAAAACCATAAAAAAAGCCCGCAGTTGCGGGCTTTTTTCGATTATGAGAACCGGTTCTGATAATTAATCAGCCCAGCGCCTTCACAATGGCTTCGCTGACGGAAGCAACACTTTGGGTACCGTCGAATTTACTGTACTTGGTATCACCCTTGGCAGCCATGGCGCCATAGTAATCCACCAGCGGCATGGTCTGTTCGTGGTAGATGCCAAGGCGCTTGCGTACTGTGCTCTCTTCATCATCCGGACGGATAACCAGCTCTTCACCAGTAACATCATCCTTGCCTTCTTCTTTAGGCGGATTGAAGACCACATGGTAAACCCGGCCGGAACCAGGATGCACCCGGCGACCGCTCATACGTTTAACGATTTCTTCGTCCGGCACATCAATCTCAATCACGTGATCAACATGGATACCGTTGGCCACCATGGCATCAGCCTGTGGAATAGTGCGTGGGAAACCATCCAGCAGGAATCCCTTGGCGCAGTCGTCCTGAGTAATGCGCTCTTTAACCAGACCTATGATCAGCTCATCTGAAACCAATTGTCCGGCATCCATCACCTTCTTGGCTTCCTGTCCCAAAGGCGTACCGGCCTTGACGGCTGCACGCAGCATATCGCCGGTTGAGATCTGTGGAATGCCATACTTTTCCATGATGAACTGAGCCTGGGTACCTTTACCGGCACCAGGGGCGCCCAATAGGATAATGCGCATATCAAGAGTCCTCTTTTCGCATTGATATTCTTGTTAGGGCGGCGATCTTCGCACATCTGACCGCCCATGAGAAGGCCTTTGGCTTCGACTTTAGCCACAGAAACGCCAAAAAAACCTCACAACTCCGACCTGTTAAAAGCGGTAAAAAACCGCTCAGACAGAGGCTTGGCCTGCCAAGCTTAACTCTATCAGTAGAGTAAACTATAAAGCTTGCGACGATAGCTGCTCGCCAGTGTATTCCCCTGACCAAGGGCTGAAAGTATCGTCAGAAACTGCTGTTTCAACTCACCATTGCCGGCGTTGAGATCTTGCTGCAATTGAGCAAACAGCAGCTCCAGTGCCTCTTCATCCCGGTGCGCCTGATGCAATGCCGTTGCCAGCTTGCCAAGTATACTCAGATCCCCCGGGGTGGCTTCGAGCGCCTGTTGCAAAGAACGGATTTCCGGCGTATCGGCCGCCTCTTCCGCCAACTTGAGTTTAGCCTGCAAACTGGCGTAATAAGCATCCTGATCTTCAAGCTTGATGCCGGCAAGCAAGCTTTTGGCAGCGGCAATATCACCGCTTAACAGGCATGCATCAGCATAGGGCAAGGCCACCTCGGCGCCATTGTGCTCGCCATAGGCCTCCTTCAGCAATACCAGAGCTGCAGCGGCATTGCCTCCGGCGAGTAATTCTCTGGCATCAGCAAGTTTCAGCTCCCAGGCGGCAGGCAGATGTTTATCCAGCATGGTCTGTATTTGCGACTCGTCCTGCACCCCGGCAAAGCCATCAACCGGCTGGCCCTGGCTGAGCAGCAAAGTGGTCGGCAGGCTCTGGATTTGGAAATAGGAGGCGATTTCCATTTCGGTTTCGCAGTTGACGGCCGCCAGCAGCAGTTGTCCCTGATAACGGTTTGCCAATGTTTCCATGGTGCCGAGCAGCCCCAGACTCTCCGGGCTCTGCTGGGCCCAAAAGACCAACGCGACCAACTGTTGTTTCGAGGCTTCCACCACCTGTTGAATATTGTCGCGGGTCAGTTCGATACGTGTTTCCATAGCAATCCTTGTTGGATGGTCGGGCTAAGCCCGAGTAAAAAAGGGCCATAAAGGCCCTTTTTTGATTGGCTTACTTAAGGTTGGCAAGCAACATCTGGTTCATCAAGCGGATAAACTCAGATGGATCGGCCAGGCTGCCCTTTTCTGACAGCATTGCCTGTTGCAACAACAGGTTACTCCAGTCAGTAAAGCGGCTTTCATCTGTCTCTTCATTGAGCCTTGCCACCAGCGGGTGCGTCGGGTTCAGCTCAAACGTCGGTTTGACTTCCGGCACCTGTTGACCGGCTGCCTGCATCAACTTGATCATCTGGCTCGACATCTCGCCTTCACCGGCCACCACACAGGCAGGAGTGTCGGTCAAACGCGTGGTCACCCGCACATCCTTCACCTTATCACCCAGCGCTTCTTTGATACGCTTGAGCAAAGACTCGGATTCGGCCGCCAGTTTTTCCTGTTCGGCCTTTTCATTCTCATCTTCCAGCTCACCAAGATCCAACTCGCCGCGGGTCACAGAGTGCAGCGCCTTTTCCTTGTACTCGGTCAGATGGTTAATGAGCCACTCGTCGATACGGTCAGACATCAACAGCACTTCGATGCCCTTCTTGCGCAGCAGTTCCAGATGCGGGCTGTGGGCCGCCGCCTCATAGCTGTCGGCAACAATATAGTAAATCTTGCTCTGACCTTCTTTCATCCGGCCTATGTAATCGTCCAGCGATACGGTTTGCGCCGCAGTGTCATTGTGGGTCGAGGCAAAACGCAACAAGCCGGCCACACGCTCGCGGTTGCTCCAATCTTCTGCCGGGCCCTCTTTCAGTACCTGGCCAAATTCGGCCCAGAACTGCTGGTACTTATCGCTGTCGTCTTTTGCCAGTTTCTCCAGCATACCCAGCACCCGCTTGGTGATGGCTGTACGCATGGCTTGGGTCACCTTGTTGTCCTGCAGTATCTCACGGGAGACGTTCAGCGGCAGATCGTTGGAATCGACCAAACCTTTTACAAAACGCAGGTAAGAAGGCATAAACTGCTCGGCGTCATCCATAATAAATACACGCTGAACAAAGAGTTGCAGGCCCTGCTTGCGATCCCGGTTCCAAAGGTCCCAAGGCGCCTTGGAAGGAATGTACAGCAAGCTGGTGTATTCCTGCTTACCTTCGACCCGGTTGTGACTCCACAGCAGAGGATCGCTGAAGTCATGGGAGATATGCTTGTAAAACTCCTGATATTCCTCATCGGAAATCTCAGACTTGTTGCGGGTCCAAAGCGCGGTGGCCTTGTTCATCACTTGCCATTGACCTTCGGTCGCCGGAATTTTTTCGCCATCCGGGCCTTCGGACTCGGGCGAACCTTCCTGCCACATCTCTACCGGAATGGAGATATGATCTGAGTACTTGGTGATGATAGAGCGCAAACGCCAGTCATCGGCAAACTCTTTTTCCTCTTCACGCAGATGCAGAATAATCTCGGTCCCGCGGCTCTCTTTGACTATGTCTTCAACGGTAAAGTCGCCTTCACCGGCAGACTGCCATTGCACGCCTTCATCGGCCTTGTGACCGGCAGCGCGGGTTCTCACCGTTACCTTATCGGCCACAATAAAGGCCGAGTAGAAACCCACGCCGAACTGACCGATCAGCTGCGAGTCTTTGGCGGCATCGCCGGAGAGGTTTTTGAAGAATTCTGACGTGCCAGACTTGGCAATGGTACCCAGGTGTTCGATAACACCGTCACGGGTCATACCTATACCATTGTCTTCAATGGTAATAGTGCCCTTTTCCTTATCGGTACTGATACGTACCCTGAGCTCACCATCACCCTCATAAAGCGCATCGTTGGTAAGTGCCAGATAACGCAGTTTGTCGGCGGCATCGGCGGCATTGGATACCAATTCACGCAAGAAAATCTCTTTGTTGGAGTACAAAGAGTGGATCATCAAATGCAAAAGTTGTTTGACTTCAGTTTGAAAACCATGAGTTTCTTGATGTGACATGAATAGCTTCCCTTGTTTATCGCAATAGGTTAAACCAACTTGAGTTGCTTAACTAAATGGGGATGCGATTTTCAAATTCAAGGGCGGGATGACACAGACTGATAACAGCCGCAGAAAAAATAGCCCGTAGAGCGCTATGAAAATAGCCCAGCGCCGATTGTCGGTTTCTATCTATGTCGAAAATATTCAATCTTTGTCCGCTTTGCCCGGCTATCGTCTGGGAACCCCCTCTCAGGAGATATCATGATGAAACGACTCAACTATGTAAATACAGCGCCACAAGCCTTGGAACTTCTATACCAACAAGAGCGTTACTTCCACCACCAATTCAGCTCATCGAAGACCATGTCTATAACCATCTGGGAACTGGTCAAACTCAGAGTCTCACAAATTAATCAATGCGCCTTTTGTATTGACATGCACAGTAAAGACGCGCTGAAGTATGGCGAGAAAGCCGAACGAATTTTTGGTCTCAATGCCTGGCGGGACATGCCTATTTACAGCACTGCAGAAGGTATTGCCCTCGCTTGGGCCGAGCATCTGACCGCAGGCTTGAGCGTCAGCGATGAAGAGTACCAAAAGGTGCTGGATTGTTTCGGCCCTCAGGCGATGACAGATTTGACCATAGCCATCAATGCCATCAATAGTTGGAACCGTATCGTTAAAGTATTTAAACCCGAGGTCGGCAATTACCAGCCCAAGTGATTCAGGTTGAGTATGGACTTAAAGCTATTTTCCCCCAAAGGCAATATCGCAGCTGATATTCAAGCTATATGGTCTGTTCGCGTATCAACAGGGCATAGGGAGCCAATTGTTCGATTACTGCTGGGCGACGCCGGCAGCGGTATCCTATTCAATTTTGGCCCTGAGGTGTTTTTTGATGGGATATGGCATCCTCCAGGGATCATTTTGTTGCCTATTAGTCAGACTTCCCAAAACATCATCATGCCGCCGGGGACCCAAATGGCAGGCATCCGCTTTCATCCAGCTATGGGCTATCAATGCCTGGGAAAACGCTTCGACAGCCCTGTCCGCAGTGAGCAGGAAACGGATATCCATACCCTTCTTAACCCACTATATTTGCAGCTCCATACCTGCAGCGTTCACTATACCCGCATCCGCACCATATATCAGTTTTCTCGGCAACATATCGTCAGCCGTAGTGAAAGGCATCAAAGGGTTAAGGAAGTCCTCCGGTATACACACCACAAGCATGCCAAAGAAACCACATTGGGATTACGTCAAATAGAACGCCACTTCCAAAGCTGGATGGGTATGACCCCTAAGTATTATCAACGCGTTATTCGGGTCAAGGAGGCACTGGAACAACTCCAGCTGGCACCGTCAACATCACTGGCCGAACTGGCAGCCGACTTTGGCTTCGCCGATCAGGCACATATGACCCGGGAATTTCGCACCTTGGCCAATATCACCCCGAAACATTACGCCCGCCGCTACTTATCCCACGCTACGCAGACCAAAAAATAGCCCCGCATAAGCGGGGCCGGTATCTTCACAGAAGGCTCATTAAATCAAACGTCAGAGCGGCAATCGTCCATTAAACGACAATGCCAGAGTGGTACTGTCGACATATTCCAGCTCACCACCTACCGGAACCCCATGAGCGATTCGGCTCACCTTGACTTGGTAACGATGGGCGATATCGGCAATAAAATGCGCCGTAGCATCGCCTTCCACCGTCGGGTTAGTGGCCAGGATAAGCTCAGCAATCTCGCCTTTGGCCAGATGCTCTTCCAGCAGCGCCAGCCCCAACTCCTCGGGTCCGACACCATCAAGCGGCGATAGATGCCCCAGCAACACAAAATAACGGCCACTGAAATGCCCCCCGGCTTCGATAGCCAACACATCGGCCGGCGTTTCAACCACGCAGATGGTATCGGCGTTGCCGCGCCGAGGACTGGCGCAGATGGGACAAAGCGTTTCCTCGGTGAAGGTACGGCACGACTGACAATGTCCCACCTCTTTCATGGCTCGCTCCAACGCTTCAGCCAACTTAAGCCCGGCTTTACGCTCGCGCTCAAGCAGTTGAAACGCCATCCGCTGTGCCGATTTAGGGCCAACACCGGGCAGACAGCGCAGCGACTGGATCAATTCATCAACCAGAGGGCTGAATTTCATCTGTTATTCCGACTCAGAATGGCATCTTCATGCCAGGAGGCAGTTGCATGCCACCTGTCACTTCGGCCATTTTGGACTTTTGGTTCTCTTCAACACGGCGAGCCGCATCGTTGCAGGCCGCGGCGATCAGATCTTCCAGCATCTCTTTGTCGTCTTCCAGCAGGCTGGGATCTATCTCGACTTTGCGAACATTGTGGCTGCCGGTCATGGTGACTTTCACCAAGCCTGCGCCTGACTCACCTGTGACTTCCATGCGGGCGATCTCTTCCTGCATTTTGGCCATTTTTTCTTGCATCATCTGGGCTTGCTTCATCAGGTTGCCCATACCGCCTTTTCCAAACATAGCTTTATCTCTTCAATTCAAGTTGTGAGTAACAGGTCAAAGTTGGCTAATCTTACTGAAATAAACCCGCTTGGCAATCCAAGAGTCGCTTTGAGTGGCAATCTTATGAAGCGGGTAACATCCACCGGGCCTAGGGCGCCTTGTCTGCAATCAAATTAGCCCTTTGACTGAGCAGCTCAGGGGGATAGCCGAGAGTATCCTGATCCAGTTCGGCCCCCATATGACTGACAAGCCATTGAATATTTTCATCATTCATCAATGAAGCATGAGCCCCGCTCAGGAGCTCCTGATGAAAACGATGACGAATTTCCAACGGCGTTTCCCTTTGGTCATCTACTCCTACGACAATCTCTGTGCGGCAAGGTTTCCCAAACAATTTGGAAAGCGCCTCTTCGAGCTGTTTGATGGCCGAATCTGCCGCCAAGTGCTTCTGATCCGGCTTAAGCAGCAAGGGCAGCGGTTCAGCTATCCGCTCACAGACTGAGTTCACCGCCAGTTGCCTTACCCGGCCGCCAATCTCCAGCGCCGACATCAATTTATACCAATAAAGATCCTGTGGATGGCCGCTGGGTAGAGCATGGGCAAAAGCATCCGCGGCCCCTGGGTGAGGTGCTAAGCCCGGCTCAGGTGCGGGCCGAACTTCGGCGTTTGCCATTATGTTTTGGCTTGGCGGTTGCCCAATCGCTTTTGCAGATTCTTGTACCGGCTCATCTATCGCCTGTGGTGCAGCTTCCTGTGCTGTCTGCGGCGCGGTATTTTGTGGTTGTGGCTTAGGTTCAGGCTTAGGTTCAAGCAAAAACTCAGGCACAGACTCTGGTTCGGCTTTTGGGAAAGCCGCATTTTGAAGCGTTTCACTGTCTTCCACCGCCTCGCGACCCGCTGCAACCGTACCCTCTGGGGCATCTTCCCATGGCGGGCTGTCTTCCTTGAGCGCCGCAACATGACTAGGGCCAGATCCAAAAGCCATTTCCCCGGCGACAGGAGTTTGCGTTTCTGCTCGGGAGGCCTCAGGACTATTGAACCGCTCAGGGCTTTTGCTCAGCTCAGAGCTTTTGCTCAGCTCAGGGCTGTTTCCTGGCTCTGCCAACGCTTCAGACTGACTGGCAGCTGCCCCATCGGACTCAGGTGCTGCGGCCGCGCTGCGGCGCTCCAGCAAAGGCTTTTTTTCTTCACCGTCCTTGGGGCTGGCCGCCTCTATATCACTGAGCAGCAAATCCCGGGTGGCAAGTACCTGATCGAGCAGATCATCAGCCAAGATGTCATCGCTGCCAGATTCTATGTTGGCATCGGCAGGCACAGATGACTCGCTCGATGGCTTATTTGATAGCGATACCTCGGAAGTACTATTGTCAGCAGCGGATGGCATTTGGCCGTCCATCGACATCTGCTGCTGATAAAAATCCAGGCTACTCTCCTGCCCTTCACCTTGTTGTGAATAGCCCATGGCAGCGTAAAAATCATCCTGGGACTGCTGCTCATCGCTAACAACCGAGGTTTCAGCTTGTGAAACAGGCTTGTGAGGCTGAGCTGCAGCCGTTTGCTCTACAGGCAGAGACTCGGTTACTTTAACTGACTCAACTGCCGCATTTGCTTCAGCCACACTTGTTTTTGACGCATTCATCTGTGAAGGGGAAGCTTGCAAAGGCACTGAGGCCTTATTCCGAAACCCCATGCTACCGGCTTGGGATAACAGCAGCGCTTGTTCGGCTAATAAGGCCTGTTCATCTGCATCTTCGCCTTCACCGGCAGCCATCTGCGCGCCACCACTGCTCGCCTGCGTCTCAGCCGCCGAGCTTACCTGTGTTGGCATCTTGGCAGCTTGTATCTTTTCAGCTTGCGCTTCGACAGCCTGACTTATAACAGATTGAGCAGAGACGGCTTGAGGCTTTATCTCATCGACGTTACTGCTTGCCACTTCTTGATTCGGCGCCCTTGCAACTGCAGCTGCACTATGGCTGTTATCCAAGGCAGATAGATCGGCGACTTCGCCCCTTTGCCAGCGCTTGGGCGGCGTTTCCGGCACAAAGGCAACGGCTCTGAGTAACGCCATCTCCAATCCTGACTTGGGATCCGGTGCATAAGGCAGCTCCTTGCGACCACTGAGCAGCAACTGGTAATAGAGCTGCACCTGCTCGGGCGCCAAGTTTTCACCGTAGTGGTTAATTCTGGGGCCGAACAGCGACAGATTGGCCGCCGCCGGTGCAAACTGGCTCAGGGTTATCTGATGCAAGAGCTCCAGCAGGCTGCGCAGCACTTCGGCAGCATCGGCGCCAAATGCCAGCACCTTGGCCACCTCCTGCATCATTTTGGCGATATCACCTGTGAGGAGCGCATCAAACAGCGCCAGCACCTGGCGCTCATCTATGGCGCCGAGCATGGTTTGTACCTGCTCCAGCATCACTTGCCCAGCCCCAAAGGCGATGGCCTGATCTGTCAAACTCAGGGCATCACGCATACTGCCATTGGCGGCTCGCGCCAGAAGCGTCAGTGCAGAGGTTTCAAACTTGAGGCCTTCGCTTTGCAAAATATGCTGCAGCTGACCGGCCATCTCGGTCTGATCCAGGCTCTTTAGGTTAAATTGCAGGCAGCGGGACAGTACAGTCACCGGCAGCTTTTGCGGATCTGTAGTGGCCAGCAGGAATTTGACGTGCTCAGGGGGTTCTTCCAGAGTCTTGAGCAGCGCATTGAAACTGCTGCGGGACAGCATGTGCACTTCGTCTATCAGGTAAACCTTGAAACGCCCCCGGGTCGGGCGATACTGAACATTATCCAGCAGTTCGCGGGTATCATCTACCTTGGTACGGGAAGCGGCATCGACTTCGATAAGGTCGACAAATCGCCCCTGGGCAATTTCCTGACAGGCGCTGCATTGACCACATGGCTTAGCGGTGATCCCGGTTTCACAGTTGAGCCCTTTGGCGAACAGGCGCGCCAAACTGGTCTTGCCGACGCCGCGGGTACCGGTAAATAAGTAGGCATGGTGCAGTCGTTGCTGACTCAGGGCATTGGTCAATGCATGCAAGACATGAGATTGGCCGACTACCTGATCAAAACTGGCAGGTCGCCATTTTCTGGCTAGTACCTGATAGGACATGAAACTCCCCAAAATCCATAAAAATATCTTTGCGGGAGCAAGCTCCGCGGATCGTAAAACAATAACATGAGGTATAACTTCATGCTACCGAGATGACCCGCAAAGCGGCAGGGCTGAGCTTTTATTCGCCTTCAAACTCGCACAGTTTGACTAACTCAAGCCCATGTTCGGTCAGACGTTGTTCACCACCCAGATCAGGCAGAGAAATGATAAACGCAGCATGTTTGGCCTCGCCGCCCAAACGACGGATAAGCTTAACCGTAGCTTCAATGGTGCCGCCGGTTGCCAGCAGGTCGTCGATAACCAATACCTTGTCACCCGGTACTATGGCATCAACATGCATTTCCAAGGTGTCGTGACCATATTCCAACTCATAGCTTTCGGCTATGGTTTCTCTTGGCAATTTGCCGGGCTTACGCACAGGAACAAAGCCCAATCCCAGTTCCAACGCCAGCGGAGCGCCAAAGAGAAAACCTCGGGCTTCGGTACCGACAACCTTGGTAAAACCATGATCTTTATAATGATCCACTAGTAAGCGAATACTTAACTGGTAGGCGACCGGGTCTTCGAGCAAACTGGTCACATCACGGAACAGGATCCCGGCTTTTGGATAATCCGGAATGGTTTTAATGCTTTGCTTAATCAGGCTTAAGCTGTCGGAGTTCATTGCCATAGTCTCAATACTTCGTTTCCAGACACTGGGCCCGGCTCTTTACAACAAAAAAGTCCACACTGAGGTGGACTGCATTTCAAAAATCCGGCTAAAGCTTAAGCCGCTTTAATCCGCCATGCAACAATCTCTGTCGATAAGTGATCCAGGAGTTGTTGCTTTGTGTCACAGTTCAATGGTTTTCTCCAAAAGCCGTTAACCTGCGACATATCCATACTGGCAGCGACTTCCTCCCGAGTGTGAGTACTTAACACCACTACAGGCAGGTTGGCATAACCGTCTAGTTGTCTGAGTAACGGGATGAAGTGCGGCCCGTCAAGCAAAGGCATGAAAAATCCACTGATCACTGCATCGAAGCTTTGCCGTTCAGCACAAGCTAACCCCTGCATACCGTTGGCCGCCAGCGTACAGCGCCAACCTTGACTCTGGAACAATTCCGCCAAAGCCTGTTGGCTGATGTTATTATCATCAACAAGCAAAATATTGAAACTCATTAAAATTCCCTGGTGGTTTCAAGGCGCGCCAAGGCTACCCCAACTGAATGACAAAAGCACGACGAGCCGACATTTTTGTCTACAGGATCACTCACTGTCTTCCAGTTCAGGAATTTGCCACAGGAACAACAACAGACTAATACAACATACAGCCAGCAAGAGTTTCACCCACCAAAGCGGTACCAAGGCAATACTGAGGGCAAAACTGGCACCACTGATCAAAAAGGCTTTTCGCTTTAATCCCTTACGCATCGCTTTACGGGAATGCCAATCGGCAAGAGGCTGGGCAAACCAAGGATGGCTGTGCAGCCAATCGTGTAGCTTTTCGCTGGAGCGAGCAAAACAAAAAGCGGCCAACAAAATAAAGGGAACTGTCGGCAACACAGGTAAGACGATGCCAAGCAATCCCATGCCCAGGCTTAGGATACCGAAAATTAAAAAGAAGCCTCTTTTGATAACCATCCAATTTCCTCTGGAAAACCGGCCGCCCATAAGGAAGTGCTTCTTGCAAAGGACTAGGGCCATTTGCTACGAACCACGCCTTGCATCCAGGCCCGTAAGCCAACGCAGAGCACACATGGGACTTGTTCGCACCTTTCCTAAACAAAAGCCACCGCTGAGGGTGGCTATTGTAGCAAAAATGGTATTTTGTTGCTTCAGATCAATCCCGCGTGTTTCAGCCAAGATAGGCTGGCCGGCAATGTAGGTAACAGCATTACCAGAACAAAACCAAGAAAATACAAAATATTGAATGGGTCTTTAAACGGCTGACTCATGACAGCTCCTCTACTTCCAGGGCTAGTGTGGGAGTGACCTTGGTCACAAAACCCGGCCATTCTAGCCCTTTATCACGCCGATAAAAACCATGTTTTTTCAATGGGATTAGCCAATCCCTTGTATTAAGGTCGCTTTCAGGCATCAATGTCAGCGAAAGTGTCAGCCAAAGGCAAATACAGCTAAAATACACTCATGCCTAACAAGACGTTGTGGCCGCAATAGCGGCTGCAGGCTGTTTACGAATAATACCCAGCGCCGCCAACTCAGCCAAAGTAGTGGCCGCGCCCTGACAAAGCTGCTGCTTTGAAAATGAAGGAAATGTCTCCGCCAGCCAAGCAAGTAACCGGCTAAAGCTCAGCGGCGTTTGCTGCAATTTGGCCAGCAGCTGCGCCGTCATCGGATTGAGCCTTAAAAAGCATACCTCCTCTTCCCGATCACGATAAACGCAGAAGAATACCGGCTTGGATGATACTGTATTTGGGCGAAAATCTGCGCTAATTCGGTCAACTTCGAACGGATATTGCGCCACTTTAGCGGTGGCGGCCAACTGCAGCTTTACTGCCAGTTGCTCCAGCGCCTGGTATTCGGCCGGCTCCAGCCAAGGCGCCGAACTGTCCAGAGCCACAGATACCTGCAGTTCCAAGAGTTCATAATGTGCCAATTCCAGCATAAAAGGCATGGCATCCAACCCACTTGCCTGCTCCCGGCACAGATAGTCGAGAAACTCGGCGGCAATGTCGAGAAACAGCGGGCTTTGACATTCATGACGGGCAAAAAAATCCTTTACCAACGCCAACCACTGCGCTTCAGTATGCAGCGACTTGAGAACCGGATAGGCATTGGAGACAAAGCCGTTGACATTGCTGAAAAACAGCTCGCGATATACCTGCATGTGTCGCTCGTCGGTGCCGGCCGGTAAAGGCATATCTTCCTGCCGCAAATAGGCCACAAAAGCCCGTTGTAATTGAGCCAAGGCCATTAAGCTCTCCTTTCTTGTGCAAAAACATCCAAAGCCTGCCCTTGTAGCGAGCCTATCTGCCTCAACTCCTGGCACAAGACCCGGGTTTCAGGGATATTAAAATCCCGCTCCAGCAAGGTGGGATGTACCCCGTGCAATCGATAACACTCTGCCAGCAGTTGCCAGACAGGATTGATAATATCGGCGCCATGAGTATCGATAATCAGATCTTCATCCTGCTGATAATGACCCGCGATATGCAGGTAAGCGATACGCTCACTGGGCATAGCCGCTAGAAAAGCCTTGGGATCATAACCGTGATTAACCGAATTGACATAGATGTTATTGACATCAAGTAGCAGACGACAATCAGCCTCTTCCAGCACGGCGCAGACAAACTCTTGCTCTGTCATCTCGGCGCCAGGCGCAGCATAAAAGGACACGTTCTCCAGAATAAGTGGCCGCTCCAGAATCGCTTCAACCTGTTTAACCCTGGCACTGACATGCCGCACTGCTTCGTAGGTAAAAGGGATTGGCATAAGATCGTACATATGCCCAGCGGCGGAGCAATAACTTAAGTGCTCTGAATAAACATCTATCTGATGCAAATCGAGGAAACGCTTAATCTCCTTGATAAACACCAGGTCCAGCGGATCCGGGCTACCGATGGAAAGACTGAGCCCATGGCAATAAAATGAATGCCTTTCGGTCAATTGTCGAAACTGCTTGCCAAACTTACCGCCAAGACGCATCCAGTTTTCCGGTGCCACTTCAAAGAAGTCGGCCTCTTTAGGAGCTGCCTGACAAAACTCAGCCAACATCTCCCGCCTAAGCCCCAAACCGACACTGTTATTCATAAATAATTACCGCCTTGTGGTTTCAGACAGGGCGCAAAGCGCCCTGCACTATTCAACTTCAGTGGTTGCTACCGCACTTACCTTCTTTGACTTTGTTGGCTTCTGCCTTGGCTTTATTCTCTTCAGCTTTGGCTTTTCCTTCCGCTGAGTGCATCATACCTTCACCGCACTTGCCTTCACCGCACTTGCCCTCGGCGGCCTTATTCACTCCCTCTCCACACTTGCCCTCGGCAGCCTTATTCATCCCTTCACCACATTTACCTTCGCCGCACTTGCCCTCACGGCTTTTTTGCTCGGCTTCTTTGGCTTTCTTATCGCCACATTTACCTTCGCCGCACTTGCCTTCATTACCAACCAATTGATAACCGGCTTCCATAGTCTGAAACCCGAACGGGTTGGCATTTGCTTCTGCCGCGACGGCGCTACCGGCGATAACCATACCCAAAGCGGCTGCTACTGTACTTGTCTTGACTGTCTTCATTGTCTTTCCTGCCTTTGCTCATAGAGTTGTTACGAGTGACCGACCTCAATTGCCGGCTTGCAATATCAGACCCGGGGACAGCAGAATCTATTTCACTTTTTCAACCACGGATCACAGTTTTTATCCAAAACCCCATGTAGGGAACCATGAGTAAAATAGCAAATGCAGATAAGATCAAGCTGTTAACAGTTACATATCTAGAATAAGCCTGTGCCTTTTAAGCTGTCGATTGGTGCCGGATGGGATTTAAGGTAGAATGCGCCACTTTCTATTTCAGCCAGGCCTTAAACACGTGCGTATTATTCTCGCCCCTATGGAGGGGGTTGTTGACAATCTGATGCGGGAACTGCTCTCTGCAATTAATCCTTATGATCTGATGGTCACAGAGTTTGTACGTGTGGTGGATCAACTTTTGCCTGAAAAAGTCTTCTATCGTCTCTGCCCCGAGCTGCTGCAAGGCGGCATGACCCTCAGCGGTACGCCGGTCAGGGTACAACTTTTGGGGCAGGAACCAGATTGGATGGCCGAAAACGCCTTACGGGCTATAGAACTCGGCTCCCAAGGGGTAGACGCCAACTTTGGTTGCCCGGCCAAGATGGTTAACCGCAGCAAGGGCGGCGCCGTATTGCTGCAGTATCCGGAGCAAATCCACAAGATAGTCAAAGCCATGCGTCAAGCAGTTCCTGAACCGCATGCGGTGACCGCTAAAATTCGCCTGGGGTTTGAAGACAAGAGCCTGTTTATGGAAAACGCACAGGCGATTTATGAAGCCGGTGCCACTGAGTTGGCCGTCCATGCCCGCAGTAAAAAAGACGGTTATCGTCCACCGGCCTATTGGGAATATATCACTGAGATCCGTAAAAAAATGGCCATTCCCGTGATCGCCAACGGCGAGATTTGGAACCGGGAAGATGCCCTGCGCTGCATGGAAGTAACGGGTTGCGACAGTATCATGGTGGGCCGCGGTGCCATCTCTTTACCCAATTTGGCGGATCACATCAAAAACAATGCCAAGCAATATAGCTGGCAGCAAACCCTGGCGCTGTTGATGAGTTATAGCCAAAAAGAACTCAGCGGTCGCAAAAGTTGCTATTACCCGGCGCGAATAAAACAGTGGTTCAGCTACCTCAATCGCCAATACCCTCAGGCCGATGCCCTGTTCAGAGAGCTCAGGGTACACAAGCAAACCGACGACATAGTGACCACGCTCAGTCAGGCTTATCGCGAAATAGATGACAAGATCTGAGCAATTCTGACAAATTAACGCCTTAACGACAGAAAATGTCACCCAGATTTGATCTTCATCATAGTGACATTGACCCGGCTGTTTAGACTAAATGACCGTAGACTCAATCTTTACAGGCTATTATCAGTGAGCAGCTCCCATATCAGACAAGCATTGTCGGCGTTAGAAATCGATCTCAGGAAAGAGATAATGGTGCTCGGACCCCACTGGGATCCCCAGATGTCACTCAGTGATCTGATTGAAACCATGACTCAAGCCGATCTTTGCAAACACCCCCTCTACCACAGACTGTTGCGATTGGATGCCGCGTTGTGCCAACTGGATTTAGGACTTTATGGTCTTTGCGCAGACTGTGAAGCAGAAATCGAGTCACATCGACTCGTGAAAGATCCGACCGAGCAGCGCTGTGAACGTTGCCATGAGCAATATAAACATGAACACAGACAAGAGTTGCGCTTGAATCACTAGTCAGTTACAGCAGTAAAGGCAACCCCAGAGGTTGCTTTTTTGTTTGAGGTTATATTTTGACGTTTAAGAACTGATAAAAAAGCCCCGTCAAAATGACGGGGCTAAGCCGTAAGGGAGGATCGGCGTTTTATCAGAACTTCTGATTAATGGTCACAAACCAAGTGCGGCCCAGTACGTCGTACAAACCTGTGTTGACATCACGATAACCATCGTAGCTATACCAAGTTGGCGCTTCTTCATCGAACAGGTTATTTACACCCAAAGTGACAGAACCATTCCAGTTATGAGCATAAGTTAGCTGAACGTTATGCTTGAAGTAGCTGGACACATCAATCAAGTCATCATTCTTATAGATATCAGCTCCTGAATCCTGACTGCCTATGTAATAGGTAGTCCAAGCAGCACTCCAGTTATCACGGGTCCAGTTAACCGATGCACTGCCACGCCACTGTGGAAGATCCTGTAGACCGGCTTCATCGAAGAAGTCAGACTCAGCATCGGCCTTGGTCTTGTAATCCAACACATGAGTCATTTCCAGCTTCAGACGGAAATCACCGAAATCAGTTTCCTGGTTGTAGCTGGTGACAAAGTCAAAGCCGGAAGTTTCCAGGGCACTCAGGTTACGATACTGGCTGTGAATGGTCTCAATCTTGCCATCACTGCCACGAACTATGTATTGAGAACCACCATTGGCAATTTCTTCACGGATCAAATCGTCAACATCGACCACTTCAATCTTGTTGTCGTAGCTGATGTCATAATATGAAGTCTCAATACTCCAATCGTCAGTCACGTTCCAGACAAAGCCCAGAGTCAGGGATTCACCTTCTTCTGCATCCAGGTTGGGGTTACCGCCGTAGAAAGTTTTATGCTGTTGGTTATTGGCACAATAGTTTTCATCTGAATTATCGGCACACCACAGAGAATCAAGCGCGTATTCAAAGCTCAATGCTTCACCGGCAAACATTTCGCCCATATTCGGGGCTCGGAAAGACTCACCCCAGCTGGCACGCAACAACAGGGAATCAACCGGACGCCAGCTGGCAGAAAGCTTAGGTACGACTGAATCAAAAGTAGAAGATACATGGCCAGAAGCTATGTTGCCCTCCTGCTCGTAACGCTCATAACGCAGCGCGGCTGACAAGTCGATATTGTACGGCAATGAAGATTGCAGCTCTACGTAGCCTGAGCTACGATCCCGGGTTGCATCAACATCATCACCACCTGAACCACCTGAGATAATACCGGCAGCTGATTGCGGATCACTCAGCTGTACGAACTCAATCATTTCATACTCGGCACCGACAACCGCGGCCAAAGTAACGCCATTGCCTTCATACAGCATGCCGGACAGCAAACCATCAAATTGGGTGCTGTTGAATTGTGCCTGATACACACCTGTGTGGGCCGCTTGACCATAAAGATCGGTCATCTGAGCATTCCAATCCTCATAGCTCATGCCTGTAGTATTGAAGATGTCGTACTCACCAGAATCAATCAGATCCTGAACGATATTATCGTTGATCAGGTTGTAGTTGAATGAGTCAGTGGTTGAGCGGGTATGCTGGGCATTGATTTCCCAGTCGATGCCATTGCCCACATCCCAATAACCCACCAAACCGGCCAAGAAGTCGATTGAGTTGGTTTCAGTGGTGGTATCCCGCGGACCAATCTGTGCCGATCTCATATAAAGAGTAAGATCTTTATCGATAGGGTTCAGCGGATTATCGGCGTCCATTACCGGCTGATTTGTTGAAACCGGAGTCCCCGCGTAACGGGTATTCGTTTCACTCAGGCTGGCAGAAGCGCGGCCACGGAATTGAATATCATCGGTCAGCTGATAATTGAAGTTTGACAGAATACTGTTGCGGTTCACATTACCAAACAGTTTGGTCACAGAGCCTGGATCATACAGGCAGCGTGAAGCGGCTTCCTGGGTTGCATCAGTCTGGTTGCAGGTATCGGCGTTATAGTAGAAGTCATATATCTCCTCTCCCTTCTCATTCAAGACTCCGGTATTGTAGTAACCGCTGGGTGAAGGGCTGTAAGAGCTGCCGTTATTCAAGAACCAGTCGGCACCGCCTTCGTCCCATATGTGGCGATCATAAACAGAAGTGGCATCATAATGCTCGAACGTCAGGGTGATATTGCCCTTATCTGTGCTAAAACCAGCGGCCACGGAAAAGCGTGAAGAATCACCGCCTTCCACATCCGGAGATTCGCCGGTGTAGTTCAGCTCAACACCTTCAAAGTCTTTCTTGGTAATAATGTTAATTACCCCGGCAACCGCATCTGAACCGTAAACAGCCGAGGCACCATCACGCAGTATCTCGATTCGCTCAACAATCGCCATGGGGATGCTGGAAGTATCGGCAACGGTTCCTGAGCTTGAGCTGGTACCCGGCATGCGACGACCATCAAGCAGAATAAGCGTTGCCTGAGACCCCAAGCCACGCAGGTTTACATCACTGGTGGCACTGGCTCCGGCACCATAACCGGACATACCCCGCCAGGAACCAAAACTGTTAATGCTGGAGTTATTCAATACATCGGCAACCGAAGTTTCCCCGGTAACCTTAAGATCGGCTGCAGTAATAACAGTCACAGGTGAAGCCGTTTCCATATCCACTTGCTTGATACGTGAACCTGTTACCTCGATCCGCTCAACTTTGCCTTCTTTTGCTTCCTCAGCAGTGGCATATCCGCTGAATGCAATTCCCGTAACTGCCGCAGCAAGTAAACCGCGACGAACTGCCTTTGCAGTTAAACTGATGGAACTCATACTTGTCTCCCTGATGTTTCTTTTGTGAGAAATATCTGATTATTTTTGTTTTAAAATTTGCAAGCATATTGCAATGCTTACGATGATATTCCACAAATAAAACAATTTGGTCAACATTAAAAACCACCAAAACAACTAGGCAACAACAAATTGATACAGATAATTACGCAGGCATTCAACAGCATTAAATTTAACCAATAAAAATCAGCAAGATAGCCACAAAAAGGCCAAGCCGAAACATATTGATACTTAGGTTTTTAAATGGTTAAAAATATTTCACCAATGAAACAATTTGGCACGACAAACAAAAATAACAAATTAATCGCCAAGAGAAAAATATAACAATAAAACAACATACGAATTAAAGTGTATCGAATATAGTCCTTATTTACTAAAAACAGGCATAAAAAAACCGGCTTAAACTAAGCCGGTTTTTAAATTTAAATATGATTAGAAGGTAAACTCTACCCCTGCATAATATTCACGTCCGATAACGTTATAATAGGCTCTTGGGTAATGAGGCCAGCTGGACTGGGTGTAATCTATCTCAGGGCCTGAATCAAACAGGTTGTTGATACCTGCCGAAACCTTAAGATTGTCATAAATGAAGTAACTGGCAGCCAGGTTGACCTCCACATGACTGTCAACTTTCACTGAGTACTCGCTATCTAGGCCATTTTCAACAAAGTAGTCCATCCGCTCACCGTTCATGCTGTCGATATATTTAAACAGAATGTTGGTGGAGAAGTCGTTGTAAGACCATCCCAGGTTCAGGTTGGCACGCAGCTGAGGCGCAGAACCTTCACCATCGATAAGATCCAGCTCTTCAGAATCCGGAGTCAGCTTTTCCTTCCAACGGGTCAGATAAGTCCCTTCCAGGCGGCTGCTGAATTCACCATAGCTCTCGGTTTCATAGCGATAGCCCAAGGAGAAGTCGATACCGGCAGTCTCACGGGAAGACATATTCATCGCCTGGGTGTTCACTTTCAGCAACTTACCTTCACTGTCGCGAATGATTTTATCGGCAAAGGCATCGGCGTGATCCAAAATGTACTGTGCACTTGGGTCATTCACCAGATTATCGATTTCAACCATCCAGTAATCTACCGTCAGGTTGATACCTTCGTAGTCCCAAACCAGACCCAGGTTGTAGTTTTTACCCTCTTCGGCTTCCAACTCTGGGTTGGCACCGATAGCAATAGGTAAAGACTCAATCTTGTCACATTCGTCATAGGCTTCGCAGCGCGGAGTATCGATAACAGTGCTGTAGCCAGTGGTGGGATCGCCAAACAAACGCTGCATATCCGGTGCGCGGAAGGTCTCGGCATACAAAGCACGCAGCATCAGGCTATCGATTGGACGGTATTCCAGTGACACTTGCGGAGTAAACTGACCACCAACATCAGACTCATCATCATAGTAGTCATAACGTCCGGCCAATGTCATGGTCAACTGATCCAAGAGTGGCAAGGCCAGTTCGGCATAGGCAGCATACTGTTCACGTTCACCTTCGGCGCTGCTGCCCCCCTTGCCTATAACGCCACCGTTGGAGGTGAAGCTGTCAGATTTATCGTAGAACCACTCCTTGCTGTACTCAAGGCCCACAGCGTAAGCGGCTGTGCCACCGGCCAGTTCGAACGCATCGCCATTGATGCCGGCGCTAAAGCTGGACAGAGTAGATTGTCCCTTCTTGTTACCTTCGTAGTTCAGCAGCGCCGCATCTTCAGGAGAGATCACATCCATCAAAGACTTGCCGTTTTCGCCTGAGGTCAGATAGTCAAACATAGCCTGATGAGTCGGCGAGCCTGAGCTGCGGGATTCCACTGTCTGACGCGCAATAGACCAGGAAGTATCATACTCGATACTGTCGGTCAAAAAGCCTTTGGCACCTATGATGAAAGAGAAGTTATTGGTTTCAAAGTCAGAGGTACGTGGCCCCAGCTCACTCATACGGCGGGTGTAGAAGTAATCGCCATCTGCAGCATTGGCAAAGTCACCGCCGAATGCGGTGTCCTTTTTGAAGGTCTGGGACATACCCTTGTCTTTATTGGCAATGGTTACACTGTCGCCGGCTACATTGAACATGAAGTCATTGCCCACTGTCGCAGACTCAATCTCGGTAAAAGTCGAGGAGTGGGTGTAATCGATGCGGGAATACAGCTGATGATCCGCATTCAGCTCCTTGGTGAGGTTGATCATGGTGGAGTAACGCTTCTGCTCCGGCAGGAAATCCCGCTGCTTGGAGCGGTCGAAACCACAGCGACCATTTTCCATCACCACATAACCACGGGCCTCACACTCGGCCGGTGACAAGGTCTTTTCCAGTTCAGTTTTGTTGTTGCCAAGATCCTGCACCAGGTTGGCGCCATAGGAGCTGTAACCCGAGTATGGCTGACCGTCGACAATATCTGTGCCCCACTCTGGGCGATCTGTTCCTTTCAGCGCCGTTCTGTCTTCATATTCGGCAAAGAAAGTCAGGTTGGCCGTGTCACTGCTGACACCTGTCATAAAGGAGAACTGGTTGTTCCGCAGGCCACCTTCATCCGTATCGGAGAAACGATACTTGAAGGTGGTCTGTTCAACATCTTTCTTAAGAATGATGTTAATAACCCCACCCATGGCATCTGAGCCATAAATCGCCGAAGCACCCGTAGTCAGGATTTCGATACGCTCAATCGCGCCCAGTGGGATATTGGCCGTATCCACAAAGCTGTCTGTACCACCGGCACCAAAAGGATACTTAGGCACCCGCTTACCGTTGATTAGGGTCAATACCCGACCGGCCCCCACGCCACGCAGGTTGACCGATGATGCCGCAGGAGTAAAACCATGGACTTCCTGCTGGGTCATGGAACCACCTGAGTTTTGTGACAGGTTACCCAGCACATCCTGAACCGAGTTGAAGCCACCTTTTTCAATATCAGCAGCGCTCATTACCACGATGGGGGAAGCATTCTCCATATCGGTGCGTTTAATACGGGAACCCGTGACTTCAATACGTTCGACTTGTTCAGTGGCTTGAGCCTCATCGGCAGCGTAAGCCATTGTAGGGATTGATGTGGAAACAAAAGCAAACAGACTAAAGCGGATAGCCTTAGCGACGGCAGTCTGCGTTGACATATTCTCATTCCTTTTACAAAGCACGGTGGCAGGGAGGGAACACCGTGTTCTTATTCTATGTAATACTCAGCCCCCCAAACGAGAAACATACCAATAACAGCAATATTATCAATCACTTAAATGATAACAATATGTTTATACATGGTTTAATTTGTAAAACACAAGCATCTTATCAATTAAGATCTAATGATGATTTTACAGGTTCCATGCCGGGTTCCGTGAATTCGTATCATTTTGTATCGATACAAATCCGTTACAAAGATTATTTTTTAACCTGTTGTTAGAGCGACGCTTTTAATAAAAAATGCGATATAGGTCGCATTTTCAATTCATACAAAAATCAAACAAAAAGGGAGCCAATTGGCTCCCTTTTGTCTCTTTGCTGTTAATTAACGAGTGCGAGGACACAGCTCATCGGCAGCAAAGAAATAAGCGATTTCACGCTCGGCTGAAGCCAGGGCGTCAGAACCGTGAACAGCGTTCTCATCGATGCTGTCAGCAAAGTCAGCGCGCAGAGTACCACGGGCAGCTTCTGCTGGGTTGGTAGCACCCATGATTTCGCGGTTAGCCAGAACGGCGTTTTCACCTTCCAGAACTTGAACCATGATAGGACCAGAAGTCATGAAAGAAACCAGAGCACCAAAGAAAGGACGCTCGCTGTGCTCAGCGTAGAAACCTTCGGCTTGTTCTTTGGTCAGGTGAACCATTTTGGCGGCAACAATTTTCAGGCCGGCAGTTTCAAAACGGTTGTAGATAGCACCTATGTGGTTCTTGGCTACCGCATCAGGCTTAATGATAGAAAAAGTACGTTCGATCGCCATGACTAGATTCCTTAATCAGCGAGTTTAAAAATTCGCGCGGATTATACGAAATAATCGCGTCAAATCCTAATCTTATCTGATAAGCCCTTCAGTAAAAGCTATGATACAAGCCAGGTAATTCTCGGTTCAGTGCCTATGCTTGAGCCACAAATAGCCGAGACCGAGACAAATAAGCAACAGCAACAAAGGCATAAACGGCGGTAAATGATGAAAAAAACCTATGCCACCGTGTCCTGAATGCGCAAGCACGGCCGGGGCAAATAATCCAAAACTACAGGCGAAAATACGTGTCATGACTCACCTCCGGAAAATCTGGGTTCAACAATTTATTAACCGAATAAATATAGTTGACTCCTGGTGGTGATAATTTGACCGGGATCAGCTTTCAGCCAGCGAACGCTACTTTTCTTCTATCCAACATTGCTGCACGGCTTCGAGGATTTTCTCGCTGCAGTGTTTGGGATCATCATCGAAGGCTTCCAACGCCAATATCCACTCGTAAAGCTCAGGGAAATGCAGTTGCTGCGGATCCACATCGGGATGTGCTTCCAGCAGCTCCAAAGCCAAGTCCAATGAATCTATCCACTTGAGTCCCATAGTTACTCCTGCATCAGATAAGAATTGACTTTGAGTATAGCGCCGCAGAAGAAGGCTTTATAGCATTGATTAACACTTTTCCATTAGCGAAATCAGGCTTCACTGGGCGCCTTACTCTTGCGCTTCTGCTTGGCAATAAACTCTATGATGGCGCCGGCAACATCTTTGCCGGTAGCGGCTTCAATACCCTCTAACCCGGGTGAAGAATTGACCTCCATCACCACAGGCCCATGGTTGGAGCGCAAAATATCGACACCGGCGACATCCAACCCCATGGTTTTGGCGGCACGCACCGCGATTGAACGCTCCTCCGGAGACAACTTTACCAAGGTTGCCGTGCCGCCCCGGTGCAAGTTGGAGCGAAACTCTCCCGGCAGAGCCTGGCGCTTCATCGCAGCAATGACCTTGTCACCAAGGACAAAACAGCGGATATCGGCTCCTTGAGCCTCCTTGATATATTCCTGCACCATGATGTTGGCCTTAAGACCCATAAAGGCCTCAATCACACTCTCGGCCGCCTTACGGGTTTCGGCCAGTACCACACCTATACCTTGAGTACCTTCCAAAAGTTTAATCACTAAGGGAGCACCACCGACCATGTCGATAAGATCCGGAATATCGCTGGGCTTATTGGCAAAACCTGTCACTGGCAGTCCTATGCCTTTGCGGGACAGTAACTGCATGGAGCGCAGCTTATCCCTCGAGCGAGAGATCCCCATGGAGCTATTGAGTGTATAGGTAGCCATCATTTCGAACTGACGCACCACAGCCGTGCCGTAGAAGGTAATGCCGGCGCCTATTCTCGGGATCACCGCATCAAAAGGCGGCAACTCAACGCCCCCGATATGGATACTGGACTGCTGCATGCTGATATTCATGTAGCATTCCAGTGGATTGATCACCTGCACCTGATAACCCCGTTCTTGGGCGGCCTCCACCAAACGGCGTGTGGAATATAAGGTTTTGTTCTGTGACAAAATTGCAATCTGCATCCCGGTCAGTATCCCGAAGAGTGAAAAAGACAGCGCATCATACGCCTGCCGTGTTGGAAATCAATCTCTGCATGCCAAGCATAGCAATAAAAAACCGGCCTCTTGAGGCCGGTTTTCAAACGATGTCAGCACTTAGGGAAGGTGCCTTGAACGCCAATTGCTGTGCAAGCCACTCTCTACAAAAGAGAAGGCCACAAGGACCTGTTCTAACCTTCCCTAGCCTTCACTGACCATGTTGACTGTGTATTTGGGGATTTCCACCACCATATCGGTTTCAACCACCTTGGCCTGACAAGACAGACGGCTCTCTGGCTCCAGGCCCCAGGCCTTGTCCAGCATGTCGTCTTCCAGATCATCGCTGGGCTCGAGATCATCGAAGCCTTCACGCACTATCACGTGGCAGGTGGTACAAGCACAGGATTTCTCGCAGGCATGTTCTATGTTGATGCCGTTTTTCAGCGCGACATCCAAAATGGATTCACCCACCTCTGCCTCCACCACGGCGCCTTCTGGACACAGTTCTTCATGGGGCAAAAATACTATCTGTGGCATAGTCTCACCTATATGTTATCGACCGACTGACCCTTCAGCGCGGTCCGAATCGAATTGTCCATGCGTCTGGCGGCAAACTCCTGGGTCTGCGCATCCACCGCTTCTATCGCCGCCTTGATGGCATCAACATCGCCATTGGCAGCAGTTTCATTCAAGTCAGCCATGGCGCGGTCAACCAAAACGCGTTCCTCCTGGCTAAGCAAATCGCCATCTTTCGCCAGTGCCGAGTGCAGCGATTCCAGTACTCTGGCTGCCTCCACTCGCTGCTCGGTGAGCATTCTCAGCTCAATATCCTCTTTGGCGTTCTGCATCGAATCTTTGAGCATTCCGGCAATTTCAGTATCACTCAGGCCGAAGGAAGGTTTAACCTGGATGCTGGATTGCACCCCGGTCGACTTCTCCATGGCAGTGACACTGAGCAAGCCATCGGCATCGACCTGGAAGGTCACCCGAATATGCGCGGCACCAGCGGCCAATGGTGGAATGCCCTTAAGGGTAAAGCGCGCCAGAGAGCGGCAATCGGCGACCAGCTCACGTTCACCTTGCACCACATGAAACGCCATGGCGCTCTGACCGTCTTTGAAGGTGGTGAATTCCTGGGCTCTGGCCACCGGAATTGTGGTATTGCGCGGGATCACCTTCTCCACCAAACCGCCCATGGTTTCAATGCCGAGCGACAGTGGGATCACATCCAGCAGCAAAAGATCCGAGTCAGGCTTGTTACCCACCAAAATATCGGCCTGTACCGCTGCACCTATGGCAACCACGCGATCCGGGTCAATCGATGTCAGCGGCGCCTTGCCAAAGAATTCGCCGACCATTTCCCGCACCAGAGGCACACGGGTAGAGCCACCAACCATCACAGTTTCCAGCACCTCGTCAGCATCCACCCCGGCGTCGCGCAAAGCCTTGCGGCAACCTTGAATGGTTTTCTTCACCAGTGTGTTTATCAACTGGTCAAACTCACTGCGACTCACTTCGGCTTCACGCTCAGTGCCGTCTTGCAGTGTCAGCTTAGCAATAGTGCTGTCGCTATCGGTCAACGCCTCTTTTACCCGCCGGGCTTCCATCAGCAACTGCCGCGCTTCCTGGCTGGAAAGCGACTCCAGCGCCATGCGTTCACGCAGTAAGCCTTGCAGCAGTTCATCAAAGTCATCACCACCCAGGCGGGAATCGCCACCGGTTGCAAGTACCTCAAACACGCCGCGGTTGAGACGCAAAATAGAGATATCAAAGGTGCCGCCGCCCAAGTCATAGACGGCAATGACGCCTTCCTGACCCGAGTCCAGGCCATAGGCGATGGCGGCCGCCGTTGGCTCATTGAGCAGGCGTAACACCTTGATACCAAGCAAGGCTGCCGCATCTTTGGTTCCCTGACGCTGGGCATCATCAAAATAAGCTGGCACTGTGATAACCACGCCTTCCAATGGGCCACCCAGAGTGGACTCGGCGCGGGCAATCAGGGGGCGCAAAACCTCGGCAGACACCTGAACCGGATTCATTTTACCTGCGCGGGTAACAAACAATGGCAGGCCGTTTTCACTGGCCTCAAACTGATAGGGGAAAGCTTGCGCACCGCTTTGTACATCGGCCAAAGAACGGCCCATGAAGCGCTTCACCGACACTATGGTGTTTTCAGGATCCTTGGCCGAATCGGCCAGGGCATCGTGACCTACTCGGACGCCCTGCTCGCCATAGTGCACCACAGATGGCAATGAATGCCGACCTTGCTCGTCGGCCAGTGTACTGGTCTCGCCGCTGCGAACCGCAGCAACCAGGGAGTTGGTGGTCCCCAAATCTATCCCGGCGGCTAATCTGTGTTGGTGAGGAGCGGCCATTTGGCCGGGTTCAGCAATCTGCAAAAGTGCCATAGTCTTCCATCTTGTGTTTAAAAAGTTGGCTCAATCAGAAATTGAGCCAACTGTAGGAATATGCTTTAAGGCCGAAAGCGAATTCAGTCGAACAGCGCATCCTGGGCCCGCTGCAGTTCATCCTGCAATTTTGCCATAAACTTCAACTTACGGACTTGATCTGCCGCGGCTATTGCATCGGCCTCTTTGGAACTGTGAAGTTGGTTGCGCAGCAGCTCTGTCTCTTGCTTACGATAAGCCGCGAATGAAGCATCTAGCTCATCGATATCGCTCTGGGCATCGCCGCTCTGGCCTATTTCCTCCAGCGCTTCACGCCATTCCATCTGCTGCATCAAAAAGGCGGTGTCTTTAACCGTGGTGGTTTCGTGACTGATATCCACACCTTTGAGCGCCAACATATGTTCGGCTCGACGGATAGGGTCTTTCAGGGTCTGAAAGGCATCGTTGATCTGGGCAGTGCGGGAAATGGCCAACAGCTTTTGCTGTTCACTGGCGTTGGCAAATTTGTCGGGATGCACCGCCCGCTGCAGATCGCGATAGCGACTGGCCAGCTCGGCGGTGTCCACATCAAAGGAGGGAGTTAAATCAAACAGCTCGAAATAATTCATATACTCTCAAGGCGGCGGTGGAACTCAAACCGTGAAGCTCTCACCGCAACCGCACTCACCTTTGGCGTTAGGGTTATTGAATTTAAAGCCTTCGTTGAGTCCTTCCTTGACAAAGTCCAGCTCGATCCCTTGAAGATAGATGAAGCTCTTGGCATCTATGATGATGTTGACACCATCTATGTTGTATACCTCATCATCTTCATTGAGTTCGTCGACAAATTCCAGAACGTAAGCCATCCCGCTGCAGCCTGAAGTCTTGAGCCCCAAACGCAAACCTATACCTTTTCCTCTGTTGCTCAGGAAGGCACGGACACGCTCGGCGGCGGCAGGCGTCATAGTAATAGCCATCTTAACTCCTGGCGTTATTTATCTTGCTTGGACTTGTACTCTTCCAGAGCCGCCTTGATGGCGTCTTCGGCCAGAATCGAACAGTGGATCTTCACAGGTGGCAGAGCCAACTCTTCTGCAATATCCGTGTTCTTGATGGCGGCCGCTTCCTCAATGGATTTGCCTTTAACCCATTCGGTCACCAAAGAGCTTGATGCGATGGCGCTGCCACAACCGTAAGTCTTGAAGCGAGCGTCTTCAATGATGCCCTGGTCGTCAATCTTGAGCTGCAGTTTCATCACGTCACCACAGGCGGGCGCACCCACCATACCGGTTACTACGGATGGGTCGTTCTTGTCGAAAGAACCTACGTTACGCGGGTTCTCGTAATGATCTATCACTTTTTCACTGTAAGCCATGATACTGCTCCAAATTCATCTATCCGCGGGGATCAGTGGTGTGCCCACTGCACCTGGTTGAGGTCTACACCATCTTTGAACATTTCCCAAAGTGGTGACATTTCTCTCAGTTTGCCAATAGAATTTCTAATGGTTTCGATTGCGTAATCTATCTCTTCTTCAGAAGTGAAACGACCGATGGAGAAACGGATTGAGCTGTGCGCCATTTCGTCGTTCAGTCCCAGGGCACGCAGCACATAGCTGGGCTCCAGACTGGCAGAAGTACAGGCCGAGCCGGAAGATACGGCCAGGTCCTTGAGCGCCATCATCAGCGACTCGCCTTCCACATAGTTAAAGCTGACGTTCAAGCTGCCGCAAGCACGCTGATCCATATCACCATTGAGATAGGTTTCTTCGATATCTTTGATACCGTTCCACAACTTGTCGCGCAGATAGCGAATACGTTCGTTATCTTTTTCCATATCGGCTTTGGCAATGGCCGCCGCTTCGCCCATACCCACAATTTGGTGAGTCGCCAGGGTGCCGCTGCGCATACCACGCTCATGACCACCGCCGTGCATCTGGGCTTCCAGACGAATACGAGGCTTACGGCGTACATACAGGGCGCCTATGCCTTTGGGGCCATACATCTTGTGACCCGAGATAGACATGAGGTCGACCTTGGTCTTTTGAATATCGATAGGCAGCTTACCGGCACTCTGGGCTGCATCCACATGGAAGATGATGCCTTTGCTGCGGCACAGCTCGCCGATGGCATCGATATCGTGGATCACGCCAATCTCGTTGTTAACATGCATGATGCTGACAAGAATGGTGTCGTCGCGCATGGCCGCTTCCAGGCGCTCCATAGGAATAATACCGTTGGCCGCAGGCTCCAGGTAAGTGACCTCGAAACCTTCACGTTCCAGCTGACGGCAGGTATCCAGTACGGCCTTGTGCTCTGTCTTGCTGGTGATGATGTGCTTACCCTTCTTCTGGTAGAAGTGGGCAACACCTTTGATAGCCAGGTTGTCAGATTCGGTAGCGCCTGAGGTGAACACAATTTCACGGGGATCAGCATTGATCAGCTCCGCGACCTGGTTACGGGCGATATCCACCGCTTCTTCGGCCTGCCAGCCGTAGCGGTGTGAACGGGATGCGGGGTTACCGAATACACCGTCCATTGTCATGTACTGTACCATTTTGTCTGCAACCCGGGGGTCTACAGGCGTTGTTGCGGCATAATCCAAATAGATAGGAAGCTTCATTACACACTCCGTACTTCGCAGTCTCGGCCGAGGCTACATACAACGTACATTATTCGTTTTTATATCCAACAGAGGATCAGCTCAAGCGCTGACTCTCTGCTCCTGCTGCATCTTGTCTTGCTTTACCGAGATAAACTGCACATCCCGTTTCTGCATCAGTGCAGCAAGGCTGATGCCATTTAAAAAGTCAGAAATCTGTTTGCTCAGGTCACCCCAGAGCGAATGCGTCAGACAGCGGGTGCCGCTCTGGCAATTCCCCTGGCCTTGACAGCGGGTGGCATCGACAGATTCATCTACCGCATGTACCACCATGCCCACCGAGATGTCATTGGCTTCCAATCCGAGGCGATAACCGCCACCGGGACCGCGCACACTGGCGACCAAGCCCTGCTTTCTCAGTTTGGCAAAGAGTTGTTCTAGGTAAGAAAGGGAAATCCCCTGGCGCTCTGAAATATCTGCCAGCGGTACCGGCCCCTGCGCCGAATGTATGGCCACGTCCAGCATGGCTGTCACTGCGTAGCGACCCTTAGATGTAAGTTTCATAAAACGACCACGGCTCCCAAACAGGTATGTGGGAATTTCAACATACCCGAGCAATTTAGTCAAGTATAAATCCTACTTGTTTACTCGGGTATTGTGGTTCATAAATCAGGTTGAATACCCTGTCTGCTTGGTGGGGTATTTAACCTTTTTCGCCACGATTATTCAATGGCAAAAGCCGATAAAATGGTCATCGAGTATCAGATAATGGGATCAAACTCATCCATTGACTGTTGCCGCTTTTGTGCCGCAGCAGTTTCAGCATCACTGAACTCGCCCACATCCAACTCAGGCAGACGTTCAGTGCAGACACTGCCGCCCATTTTCTGAACCGCATGACAAACTTCCTGTACTTTGGAATCCATCAAATGCATATGATCCAACATCTGGCCTATGGCATTGGCAACAGGGTCTGGATTATCGGGAGAAACGGCGTAAGCATCGAAACCGTATTTCTTGGCCATGGCACTGCGGCGCTCACTGGTTTCCTTGGATTGAGCCGATGCGACTGTCACAGCTCGGCCAGGAATACCCACAACGGTAGTGTCCTTGGGCACGTCTTTAACCACCACAGAGTTGGAACCAACCCGAGCCCCATCATGCATGGTAATGGGGCCCAGCACCTTAGCTCCGGCACCTATGACCACGTTATTGCCCAAGGTCGGATGGCGTTTGCCGGCTTGCCAGGTGGTGCCCCCCAGTGTCACCCCGTGATAAAGAGTGCAGTCATCACCAATCTCGGCCGTTTCGCCAATCACGACTCCCATGCCATGGTCAATAAAAAACCGCCTACCTATGGTTGCCCCCGGGTGTATTTCCACCCCTGTGAGCCAACGGGAAAAAGTGGACAGACAACGCGCCAGAAAACACCAATTGGCCTTCCACAGTTTATGGCTGATACGGTGCAGCCAAATAGCCTGCATTCCCGGATAGTTGAGCAATATCTCCAATGTGCCCCGCGCGGCAGGATCCCTGTGATAAATGGATCCTATGTCCTCTTTCAGTCTGGCTATCACACCCATCTTGATTCCTCGGATTACTCTTCTTTACTGTCGACCTTTTTTTCTACCGATGTCAGGATCCCGCGCAGTATGTTCATCTCCTGCGTTTCGATTCTGGCCCGGGTAAACAGGCGCCTCAGCTTAATCATCACCTGTCCCGGATGATTCTTGATAATAAAGCCGGTTTTTTGCAGTGTCCGTTCCAGATGTTCAAAGAAACGCTCATGATCTTCACTGCTGGGATACTCGGCCAGTTCCTGCTCGACTTGTTGATGTTTCTCCAGCCATGCCACCCGTGTTTCATAACAGATAAGCTGCACAGCCTGAGCCAGATTGAGTGAGCTGTATTCCGGGTTGGCAGGGATACACACATGATAGTGGCATTTTTGCAACTCTTCGTTGCTTAAGCCATGGCTTTCACGGCCAAAGACAATAGCAACAGGCCCCTGGCAACTTTCAAGCGCCAATTTGCTGCCCGCTTCACGGGGTTCAAGCACGGGCCAGTCGAGTGTGCGGCTGCGGGCACTGGTGGCAATCACCAGACTACAGTCTTTAATTGCCTCTTCCAGGCTGTCGACCTTGACCAGATGCTTGAGAATATCAGAGGCGCCGGCGGCAAGCGCAATGGACTGACCGTCTGGTTCAACTTTGGGCTCCGCCAGATAAAGGTTGGATAATCCCATGGTTTTCATGGCCCTGGCCACAGAACCTATATTGCCGGGATGCGTGGTACCTACCAGGACGACACGAATATTGGAGAGCATGGAACAACTTCAAAAATAAAAAAATCAGGAGGCGGATGGTACCACAGGCATATTTTTTTGCTTATAGAAAAATCGCCATTTGATATCAGCGTCAACTAGGATATAATCTGCGCCGAATTTTTGTCCGTTCTTTAACATCCAGGGGATTGCAATGCATCCGATGCTGACTATTGCCGTGCGCGCTGCTCGCGCTGCAGGCCAAACTATTATGCGTGCCTACACCGAACTCGACCGTATTGAGGTCGATGCCAAAGGTGTCAACGATTTTGTGACCAGTGTAGACAAGGAAGCAGAAGCAGCAATTATCTATCAGATCCGCAAGTCCTATCCAGACCACAGTATAGTGGGTGAGGAAAATGGCGAAAACCGCGGCACCAACCAAGATTATCTGTGGATTGTTGATCCTCTGGACGGCACCAATAACTTTGTTAATGGTGTACCTCACTTCGCCGTCTCTATCGCCATGCAGTACAAGGGCAAAACTGAAGTTGCCGTTGTCTATGATCCCGTTCGCGATGAACTATTCAGCGCCGTCCGCGGTAAAGGGGCCAAGCTGAATGATTTCCGTCTGCGAGTAAACAATGTCAACGATCTGGGTGGAAGCCTGGTTGCCACAGGATTCCCTTTCAAGGCTCGTCAGCACACCGAAACTTATATGAAGCTGTTTGGCGAAGCTTTCTCTCTGAGTGCCGACTTACGCCGCGCCGGCTCTGCCGCACTGGATCTGGCTTATGTAGCCGCCGGTCGTGTAGACGCCTTCTTCGAACTGGGCCTCAAGCCTTGGGATATCGCCGCCGGCGATCTGATTGTTCGTGAAGCCGGTGGTACAGTTACCGACTTCAGTGGTGGCCACAACTACCTGCTCTCCGGCCATATCGTTGCCGGCGCACCTAAAGCCACCAGCCTGCTGGTCAAACGCTTCCGTCCCCTGTTGAGCGACGCTCTGAAGTAAGTTATCAGACAAGTACTTGAGCAAACATTGAAACAACACGCTAAAGTACTGAATTTATTTAAAAACCGCCGAGTGGCGGTTTTTTTATGCCTGAATACCAAGAAGATAGAGCGGACTTCAATCCGTTCGAGTAATCAGATTGAATCAAACAGGATTAAATCAATAAGGCTTTGAATGAGCCAAGCCGAAATAACCAAGGATGAGTATCTTCCCCCCCTACCCTTCAAACAGATAACTCTTTGGATATATTTACATGTATTTATATTACACCTTAAAATACCCGAGTATTTTGTTTGGGTATTTAAGGCAAGACTATGAGTAAATCCGGCACTCGCAACACCCGGGGAGGGATCCTCAACATTGACGAACCGGCCAACAAGCAGTTTCCGCTGGCGCTTTTTCGTTTGGGTTTCAGGCCTTTTTTTCTCGGTGCCAGCCTGTTCGGCTTGTTGTCGCTCTTGCTTTGGGGAGCCTTACTCAGTGGTCAAGTCCAACTGATTCCCCACGCCAATCCCCTGTGGTGGCATGGACACGAAATGCTGTTCGGTTTCACCGGCGCTGTTATCGCAGGCTTTTTGTTAACAGCAGTTCAAAACTGGACAGGGATCCCGGGCATAAGAGGCTGGCCTTTACTGCTGCTCTGGTGTCTATGGCTGGCTCCCAGACTACTCTTGCTTGATGCCGGCATAGCCCCTTTTACTTTAGTAATGCTGTTGGATCTGGCATTTTTTCCGGTCACGGCAATAATACTGGGGTTAGCTGTCTTCAGGGTAAAACAGTGGCGCAACCTGGTGTTTGTCCCCCTGCTGCTGTTACTCTTTTGTGCCAACCTCCTCTCTTATCTTGGCCTTGAACAGCCTGGGTTGGCACAAAAAGCATTGCAGGCCGCGGCGCTGTTGATCGTTATTCTGGTGGCTCTACTTGGCGGCAGGGTAATCCCCTTCTTTACCGAACGCGCCACAGATTTCAAGCGCGGGGCACCAAGCCCTGTACTTGAAGCTCTCAGCTTCGCCTCTTTGATTCTCATGCTGATCAGCTTGTTTTTACCCTATTCCTGGTTGACACAAACATTGGCCTTGCTGGCAGGCACAGTACTGTTGTTGCGCTGGGCACGCTGGGGCTGGCACGCCAGCCTCAAGGTACCGCTGCTGTGGTCACTGCATTTAAGTTACCTGTGTATTCCGATCGGACTGCTGATTATTGGTGTCAGCGGCCAGATGATGTTGGGGTTTCATGCCCTGACCGTTGGCGGTATGGGAGGAATGATCTTGGCTATGATGGCGAGGGTATCTCTGGGGCATTCCGGCAGGCCACTGCAGATTGCCTGGCCTATGATCCCCGCCTTTGGCTTGATGTTACTGGCTGCAGCCTTGAGGGTCGCGGCAGCAATTGTGCCTCAGCTAAGCCAAATCTTACTAATAGGCGCGATTCTCTGCTGGCTATTGGCATTTACCACTTTTATAGTAGTTTACGCGCCTATTCTTTGCCGAGCTAGGTTGGATGGCCGCCCCGGTTAAAGGTTCTGTGAAAGCTATCACACAGATTTCGCGGCGAGCAGGAAATTTACTGATACTATTTAGGAAATGATTTCAGGGAGTTTTCATGGAACTGTATCGCCAATACGGCTCTAAGAGCCTTAAAGCCGTCGAACATCTGGTCTTGTTTGTTATTGCCATTGCCACAGTCGTCGCCATTGGCCAGGAGATAGTGCATATCTTCAAAATGGGCGCTGTGGCCCTTGCCGATCTGCTGCTGCTGTTTATCTACTTGGAAGTGCTGGCCATGGTGGCCAATTATGCCGAATCCGGCAAGTTACCTGTACGTATGCCGCTCTATATCGCAATAGTGGCTTTGGCCCGTTATCTTATCCTGGACATGAAATCGATGGAAGATTGGCGCATAGTCGCCATCTCAATCTCAACCTTGGTGCTTGCAGCAACTGTGATAGTGATCCGCTGGGGGCAATTGAAGATGCCCTACCCCAAGAATCAAGAGTATGACAATTAACTGGAACCCGGCAGACGCCGGGTTCTTTTTTATCAGCTCTTTAGAACTGACCCTAGCTACCGACAAATCTATGCTATTTTTAAAACACTTACCCCATTTCACATAGGATTTGATTCTCACAGCGATAATGAAAATGTGCGGTACAAATACGGTAAATCAGGGTTATCAGGACACATACCCAGAGCCGTTACCGCATCCATAGCCTCGAGAGACTCAAACCTAAGAAATATGGGATAACGGCCTACTATCCATTGAACTTAAGGGGACTGCCATGGATGAAAATCTGGATGACTTTATCGAAAGACGCAGATCACTGCGGGTCGATCTGGAGGCGGAGCGGATCAGGCTTCATTGGATAAATAAAGCGGGTGATGAACTCAATGACGATGGCATCTGTATTGATCTGTCCAGACGGGGGATTTTGTTTGAGTACCATCAACCCTTTACCTTGGGAGAACTGGTATCTGTAACCTTCCATGCAGGAACCGATTCACAAAATACCATCAAGGGACAGGTGTGCCGTTGCAGCGAGATCAACCCAAAGCGTTTTCACATCGCCATGCAACTTATCTAGATCCCCGACGTAGTATCCGGGGTGTTCTATACTTTACATCAACTTAAGTACCAAGGACACGGGGAGAAAATCCATGATACTGCTCGTAGGCGGAGAGAAAGGGGGCAGTGGCAAGAGCTGTCTGGCCCAAAATCTGGCTGTACACATTACCCAGAAATATCGGGCCAACGTGTTAATGGTCGACTGTGACCCCCAGCGCACCACATCCGACTGGATCCAGGCCCGCAACAATGACCCTTCCCTGCCTGCAATCAACTGTATTCAGCTCTACGGCAAGATCCGTAACGATCTCCTGAGCCTGGATGAACGCTTCGACTATGTAATAGTCGACTGCGGCGGCCAGGATAACCTGGCGATGCGAGCCGCCATGTCGGTTGCCAGTTATGTGGTGATCCCTTTAAGACCCAAGCGGCGTGATTTAAAAACCTTGCCCCATATGGAAGATATGCTCAGCACCTGTAAGATGGTCAACCCCAAGATGGTGGCGACAATAGTGTTGACTCAATGTCCGGCGCTGCCTTCACAGTTCAAACGCATTCTGGAAGCAAAAGATGTAGTAAAATCGTTCGGTCTGAGGGCGCTGGACTCGGTCACTTTTAGCCGCAATATCTATGATGACAGCGAAGAAAAAGGCTCCTCTGTCATCGAAATTGAGCCCGATGGAAAAGCCGCCGAGGAGATACGCAATATTGCCGACGAGCTGTTAGCCATTCCGCCGGAAAACTCTTATGAGCTTAACTGATCTCAAACGTCACAAGATCAAACCCAAGGCCAAAAAGGTCTCTGTCGACGATTTCATCGAAGATGCCAATAACTACGCCCATGGGAAACCCAGCCGCTTGGGCGGTGGCTCTGTGGCCAAATCTCGAACGGGACTGGATAAAAAATCAACCCGTCTCTATCGCCATGCCACTTTTACCCTGACTGAAGCCAGCATTAGTCAGCTGGACGGTATTGCCCGCAAGACGGGTATTGCCAAGTCCAAACTGCTGCGGATCTTCATTCGTGATTTTCACAGTCTGAGCGACAAAGCCCAAGCTGAAATGATTGCCAGAGATCAGACAAATGAAACTCAGTGACGACAAATTTTACTCTCAAGGGTGCTCAGCCCCTGAGATGATTCGATAAATTTACCCTTGGCGGCCAGAAAGTTGAGCAAAGCCTCTGCGTCCATTCCCTCGGCGCTGCAGGTATGATAACAGGCGTCTTTACCGAAACGCTCCTGCATCAATGCCTTGAGCTTGTCCCGTTTAATGGGAGCGGTTTGTTCCAGCAACAACTGCAACACCTGATGGCCATGTACCGACGAATTCATGTATCCTCCACAAAACAATGAGTCGCAGCCGATTTTTAACGGATTTTGCTGCAGTATTCCCTGATTTAGCGCAACTTGTTTGTCGTTTTGGCGGTTGTTTGCTTGTGCAAGAGGAGTTGTCATGTCCCTTATTCTATTGCTGACACAGCAGATGAGCCTGTATTTGGTGATCGTTTATCTGGTCAGCAAGACCCCTTTGTTCAAGCTGTTTACCGAAGCATCGACCCGCCTGCCCCATAAGATCTTTCTCTATCTGGTATTTTCCGGCTTTTGCATCATGGCAACCTATTTCGGTGAGCAGACCCATGGCGCCATCGCCAATACCCGCGCCATGGGTGCAGTGCTCGGTGGCCTGCTCGGTGGCCCGACAACAGGTTTGCTGGTCGGCCTGACAGGAGGTTTACACAGGTATAGCTTGGGTGGTTTTACCGATCTGGCCTGCGCGGTTTCCACTACCTTGGAAGGTTTATCGGCCGGGATGATCAGCTATTATCTGCGCCGTCAGGGCAAGGCCGAGTTGGTGTTCAATCCAATCCTGGTGTGCCTTATTACCTTTTATGCCGAGATGATGCAGATGAGCATTATCTTGTTGCTGGCTGAGCCCTTTGATGAAGCTTGGGGACTGGTGCGTCAAATAGCTCCGCCCATGTTGCTGGTCAACTCCATAGGTGCGGCCCTGTTTATGAGCATGGTACGGGATCAAAAAACCATGTTCGATAAGCTCTCATCCAGCTTTTCCACCAAGGCGCTGAAAATTGCCGAGCGCAGCGTGGGGCTCTTGAGCTCCGGCTTCAACGAGGAAACCAGTACTCAAGTTGCCAAGATAGTCATAGAGGAAACCAATGTCGGCGCAGTGGCCATCACTGACAGGGAAAAACTCTTGGCCTTTATCGGTATAGGAGCCGATCACCACTTGCCCGGCACCTTGATATCGTCCCAAATAACCCTGGATGCCATACACCAGAACAAGGTGATGTTTGCCGATGGAGTGGAAGTTCCCTATGCCTGTTCCATTTCCCCCAACTGTAAACTGGGTTCCAGTTTGGTGATCCCACTTCGTAGCGACAATGAGGTCATAGGCACCATCAAGCTGTATGAACCCAAGAACAAGCTGTTTCTCAACATCAACCGCACCTTGGGGGAAGGGATCGCCCGTCTGCTGTCGAACCAAATTCTCTACGGCCGTTTCGAGCAGCAACAAAACCTGCTGACCCAGGCGGAACTCAAACTGTTGCAGGCTCAGGTTAACCCACATTTTCTGTTCAACGCGCTTAATACCATAGGCGCTATCATACGTCGCGATCCGCCCATGGCCAGAACCTTGTTGCAACAGCTGAGTCAGTTTTTGCGAATTAATCTCAAGCGTACTGCTGGCCTGGTGACTCTGGGAGATGAGTTGGAGCATATCGAAGCCTATCTCACCATAGAAAAGGCCCGTTTCATTGATAAGCTCGAGGTGGATATCGCCATACCCCAATCTCTGCTGACCATTAGAGTGCCGGCCTTTACCCTGCAGCCCATCATAGAAAATGCAGTCAAACACGGCACTTCGCATCTGATAGACACTGGCCGTATTCGGGTAGAAGGCCGCCGCACAGATGACAGACTCATACTGGAAGTTACGGACAATGCCGGCCTTTATCAACCCGCCGAAGAATCCGATGGCCTGGGGATGAACCTGGTGCACAAAAGAATACAGAATCTCTTCGGCCCAGATTATGGCGTCAGTGTCGAGTGCCAGAGCGACAGTTACACTAGAGTCAGCATACATTTACCCATAACGGAAACAGCCCTGTGATCACTTGTCTTATTGTCGATGACGAACCTTTTGCCCGTGAGGAGTTGGCCGAGCTACTGCTTCAGGCCGGCGACATTGAAATTCTCGGCCAATGTGGCAACGCCATAGAGGCCATGCAGGCGATAGCCAAGCTCAAGCCTCAGTTGTTGTTCCTAGATATTCAAATGCCAAGGATCAGCGGCATGGAACTTATCGCCATGCTGGATCCCGACAATATGCCCAGAGTGGTGTTTGTTACCGCCTACGATGAATTTGCCGTCAAGGCCTTCGATAACCATGCCTTCGACTATCTGCTCAAACCCTTGGATGAGAAGCGCCTCAGTCAGACCCTGGATAAGCTGCGCCGGGATCTCAAACCTCAGTCGCTGTCGGCCATAGCACCGCAACAACTGGAACACCTACCCTGTTTCAGCGGTAACCGTCTCAAGGTGATCCCGGTTGCCGAGGTAGAGTTTGTCTTCAGCGATCTCGGCGGGGTGCATGTGGCGACTGCCAGAGAAAAGGTTCATACCCAGTTAACGCTGAAACTGCTGGAAGAAAAAACCCCGCTGCTCAGATGCCATCGCCAATATCTGGTGGCCCCAAAGGCCATTGCCGAGATAGAACTGCTGGAGACAGGCGCCGAAGTCACCACCCGCAGCGGCGCCAAGATCCCGGTATCGAGGCGCTTTCTCAAGCCACTGAAGCAGCTGTTTGGTTACCAGTAAAGCACAAGCTAACAACCGCTCGGCGACCTAGGTAACCGCTCACCCCCGACTTTTGACCGCTGACCCAGTTCCCGCTGGGCCTTGTAACCAAAGTGTTTACAATTGCGTCAACTCAAATCGGGGAGATAACAACTATGATGTGGTTTTTGTTGTGTGTCGGTCTGTTGATCGGCGGCTACTTCATCTACGGCGCTTTTGTAGAAAAAATATTCGGGATCAACAATAAAAGACAAACACCCGCCTACGCCCAAACAGATGGTGTCGACTATGTGCCCATGTCCAAGGGCAAGGTCTACCTTATCCAACTGTTGAATATTGCCGGTGTGGGTCCAATCTTCGGTCCTATTCTGGGGGCGCTATACGGCCCGGCAGCCATGTTGTGGATTGTTATCGGCTGTATCTTTGCCGGTGCTGTGCATGACTACTTCTCCGGCATGTTGTCGGTACGTAACGGCGGTCAGTCAGTGCCTAACCTGGCGGGTAAGTACCTTGGCAAAGGCGCCAAGAACTTTATGAACATCTTCGCCATCATACTGCTGTTGTTGGTGGGTGTAGTGTTTATCTCGGCTCCGGCCGGCTTGCTCGGTAAGCTTACCGGCGGCAGCGTTGGTCTGTTTGTCGGCATCATCTTCGTTTACTACCTGATTGCCACCATAGTGCCGGTAGACAAAATCATAGGTCGCCTCTATCCCTTCTTCGGCGCATTGTTGCTGTTTATGTCTATCGGTTTGACCATAGCCATAGTGCTGTCCAGTGAACATACTCTGTTGCCGGGCTTTGAAGCCGGTGACTTTCTGCAGAACCTGAACCCTGACAACGCCCCGTTGTGGCCGGCGCTCTTCATCACCATCGCCTGTGGTGCCGTGTCAGGTTTCCATGCGACTCAGTCCCCACTGATGGCCCGCTGTGTTGAAAATGAATCCAATGGCCGCTTCGTGTTCTACGGTGCCATGATAGGCGAAGGTATCATTGCCCTTATCTGGTGTGCCGTGGCTCTGTCTTTCTTCGACGGTGTCGAGGGACTAAAAGCCGGAATGGACGGCAACCCTGCCAACGTGGTTTACAGCGCTTCAACCGGCCTTCTCGGTGCAGTCGGTGGCTTCATGGCTGTGCTTGGGGTCATCATTCTGCCTATCACCTCCGGCGATACCGCCTTCCGCTCTGCCCGGCTGATCTTGTCTGAGTACTTCAATATGCCTCAGACTGAGATGCCCAAGCGACTGATGTTGGCAATTCCGCTGTTCATCATAGGGGCGATACTGACCCAGGTGGACTTCGGCGTGATTTGGCGCTACTTCGGGGTCGCCAACCAGGCAACTGCGGTAATGATGCTGTGGACAGCTTCAGCCTACCTGCTGCGTCACAATAAGCTGCACTGGATCTGTACCATTCCGGCGATGTTTATGACCACAGTGGTGATAAGCTTCCTGCTCAACTCCAGTACCCTGGGTGCAGGTCTGCCAATGACAGTATCCACCATCAGCGGCATAGTGGTGACTCTGCTGGTAACCGCCTTGGTGATAATAAAGACCAAGGGCCGCAACGAGGTCGATGAAGTACTCCCAGAAGAAGGTTAAGCTCTGGAGATAAAACGCTACATAAACCAAGAGCCGCCCTTTTGAGGCGGCTCTTGTTATTTAAGACGACTCGCAGCAACCGAGACAATCACAATGCCAGGGGCTTCAACACTTTAGGTTCTACCATCACGCTGGCACTATCGCTGCTCAGGTAAATAATCCCGTCGCTGATATTGCAACCCAGTTTCATTGAACGGCTGACCAACTGCGCCATCTCCTTCACCTGCTCTTCAGGTATCTCCCACACTTTGAGGTTGGCATAACGGTTAAAGGCATGCTGATTCTGTTGCCACCATACTGGCACGCTGCGGCCACCATAGGCAAACAGCTGCACTTCGTCGGCGCGGCCGCTGGCCTTGCGCAGCCATTTTTCATCGCTCTGACCAAACTCGACCCACAAACGAATATCACCGTTAAGCTCGCGATCCCAAAGTTCGGGTTCATCATCAACACATAAACCCTTGCTGAAGGCCAAACTGTCAGAGGCGTTGAGCGCAAAGGCCAACAAACGCACCATCATACGCTCATCGGTTTCCGACGGATGCTGGGCAATGGTCAACTGATGATCCTGATAATAATGCCGGTCCATATCAGCAATACTGAGCTGAACTTTAAAAATACTCGCCTTCAAGGCCATGATAACTTCTCTGTGATAAGGAGGCAGATTCTGCCTCAATAAGGAAATAAAGGGTCTAAATAGCGCCGGGGCGCAGATGTTTGGCAAACGGAAACGCCGCCTTGAGCCTGGCGACTTCGTTTGCGTCGGCAAGACGCAACATCCGCATACCGGCTTGATATGATGCCAACAGGGCACTGTCTGCCATGGGCGCAGTGCGTGACGCGTCCCGGCGGATAAGCTCCAGCAACTCAGTCGTAGGGGCGGCATCTGTAATCAGGCTGTCTATCCGCTGCAACATTGGCATGGCGGCCAGCGGCAACAACTGCAGATGACAGTCATCTGCCAGCAGCAATAACTCTCCCTGCGCCTTACCAGAAGCAAAACTCAGCTCGAAATTCTCCCGGGTGCTGGCGTCAAACCTGTCACCATTGAGCTTAAAGAAATGCTCCCAGAAGCGTCGCCTGGCATCCACCGAAGGCAAGCGCTGCTGTACTTCCTCTCTGCGCTCGGCGATAAAATCCAGCAAAGGGTTGAGGCTTGGCGGCAGCAGAGTTTCAAGTTTGGCTCGCAAGTCTCTCGCAAACACAGGCGCGGCACCGGCGGTACTAATGGCCATTACCAGCCGCCCTCTATCTACGATGGAGGGAGTGATAAAATCACACTCGGATGGGGTATCAACCACATTGACCCATGCACCAAACTCGCGCGCCTTGGCCGCCAGGGTTTGGTTCAGATGACTGTCGGCTGTAGCCAGATAAACCAGCTCCCGCTCGACAAGATCCCGCTCTTCCACGCCCCGGCGAGACAGCCAAATCCGGCCACTGGCGGCATAGGCCTCCACCTCTGCACTCACCTTGGGCGCTACAAGGTGAATTTCAGCTTGGGTTCTGGCCAAGAGATCCAGTTTACGGCTGGCCACTTCACCGCCACCGACCAACAGCACTCTTATGCGTGAAGTGTCAACAAAAAGGGGAAAATACTGCATTAATCCTGTACCAAAGGCAATTCGTGGGCACACCAAGCGCGATAACCACCGTCAAGGGAGGCCACATTCCGATATCCCAAGCGTTGCAAACTCAATGCGGCCAGTATAGCGCGTTGCCCACCGGCACTATAGAGTAGCAGCGCTGCAGACTTGTCCGGAAATCGCTTACCGATATCCCGCTCCAATATGCCTCGGGACAGGTGCTTAGCCAGCGGCAGGCGATCTTTGAGCCATTCATGATCTTCTCGCACATCAATGAGCTGCCAGCTATCATCATGCTGATACTCTTCTATGCTTAATTCACGAACCAGCTCCCTGGCCTGTTCAACCAAGGCCATAAAATCAAGGCTATTTGTCATTTGCCACTCCCGGATCCTGCCATCGATAGCTTAATTATGGCACTCACTGCGTTCGGCGCTGCACTGCCAGCAAAGTTCAAAACTGGCGTCGTTGAACTCATGACATTGGAGGCATTGCCACTGGGGCCTATCGGCATCGAGACTGGCCAATTGTAACTGTGCTTGCTCCCGCTGCGATTCAGGAACCCAAAGTTCAACGGTTTGCATATCAACCGGCAACTCTCCCACGCCACCCAACAAGGCTTCACCGCGCAGTTCAACCCTCAATCCGGAGGTCTCCAGCATTCCCTTCCAGGTATGAGCCTGCAGCAGATTACCACCGGCTACCATGACTTTTCGTTCTTCCATGTTTCTTCCTACAACTTTAGGCCCTGCCACCGCAGAGAAATTAAGGAATGGATCCTATGGAAGGATCCGCAGCCCATGCTACTGATAAACGCCTGGGCTGTCGAGTGACAGCACCAAGCGAATTTACCTTTTGATAACAAAAGCGCATATCTGGATCATAAACTCAGGTTTTACTCTAACTTTGGCGCTATCCCCGTAATGCCCAGACACAAAAAAGCCACCCGCAGGTGGCTATTTTCTACCCGGTTTATCAGGGCATAATGGAGGGCTGATCGGCGCCTTCCTTCTCCACTTCTACCGGCATCATATGTTCGCGGTTGATCCCAAGCTTAATTGCCAGGAAGCTCGCCACATAGATGGAGGAGTAGGTACCTACCAAAATCCCCATCAGCAATGCCGTGGCAAAGCCGTGGATCAGAGTGCCGCCCTTGAGGAACAGCGCAACCACAGTAATAAGCGTGGTCCCTGTGGTGATAATGGTACGGCTCATGGTCTGAGTGATTGAGGTATTCACCACTTCCACAGGTGTTGCCTTACGCATCTTGAGGAAGTTCTCACGGATACGGTCAAACACCACAATAGTATCGTTGAGTGAGTACCCCACCACGGTCAGCAAACCTGCCAGTACCGTCAAGTCGAACTCCAACTGCAGGAAGGAGAACAAGCCCAGAGTCACTATCACGTCGTGCGCCAGTGCGGCGACCGAACCCATGGCCAGACGCCATTCAAACCGGAAAGAGACGTAGATAAGAATACAGATAAGCGCAACCAATACTGCCAGGCCGCCCTGCTCTGCCAATTCCTTACCGACCTGAGGGCCGACAAACTCCACACTCTTTTGCTGCACAGCCGGGTCTTGCTTGGCTGCAGCGGCAAAAACTTCCTTAACCTGGAGGTCGCTCTTGATGTCTTCGCGCACCTGCAGACGCACTACCACATCGCGGCTGGAACCGAAGTTTTGCACCACAGCCCCCGAGGTCAGTTCGGTATCGAGGGCAAGACGCAGCTCGTCCAGGTTAGCAGGTTTGCTGAACTCCATGATGACAGAGGTGCCACCGGTAAAATCCAGCCCCCAATTGATCCCCTTGGTTGCCAGGGATGTCAGAGAAGCCACGACCAACACTACCGACATAATACTGATGGGCAGAGCATGACGCAGGAAGTTGATAGAGCCTTTAAATGATAAAATCTGCAACATAATCAGCTTCCTCAGATCGACAGTTTCTTCACGCGCTTGCCGCCCCACATGGCGTTTACAATCGCCCGGGTGCCGACAATAGCGGTAAACATGGATGTCGCGATACCTATCATCAAGGTCACGGCGAAGCCTTTAATCGCGCCGCTACCCACTGCGAACAGGATAAGCGCGGTGATGAAGGTAGTAATGTTGGCATCGGCAATGGTGGAGAACGCATTACCATAACCTTCATGAATAGCCTGCTGAACACTGCGACCTGCGCGAAGCTCTTCACGGATACGTTCGTAGATAAGCACGTTGCCATCCACCGCCATACCCACAGTCAGCACCATACCAGCGATACCCGGCAGCGTCAGCACTGCGCCCGGGATCATCGACATCACACCCACGACCATGATCAGGTTGGCACACAGCGCCAGGTTGGCGATAACACCAAAGGCTCGGTAGTAGATCAGCATAAAGATCAATACCACAGCCATACCCCAGAGCATTGCCTGCATCCCGTTTTCAATGTTTTCGGCACCCAGGCTTGGGCCTATGGTACGTTCTTCCACTATGGATACAGGTGCAATCAGCGCACCGGCGCGCAGCAGCAACGCCAGGTTCTGGGCTTCGCCATGAGACAGACCCGTGATAACGAAGTTACGGCCGAGGCGGGCTTGAATGGTCGCGACAGAGATCACTTCCTCGATCTTATCCATCTTCACGCTGCCATCAGGGTTACGCTTGCCGCTGTCCTTATACTCGATAAACAAGGTCGCCATCGGCTTGCCGATGTTGTCCTTGGTCACGTTGGAGAAGATATTCCCACCCTTGGCGTCCAGACTGATACTCACCTGAGGCCGGCTGTATTGATCGAAGCTTGGCTGAGCGCCGGTAATATGATCACCGGTCAGCATCACTTCTTTCTTCAATACCGCAATACCACCTTCACGACGTGGATACACCTCGGAGCCTGGCGGTACCCGGCCCGATTGCGCCGCATTCATGTCGGCTTTCTCATCGACCATATGGAATTCAATGGAAGCGGTCGCCCCGAGGATCTCTTTGGCGCGAGCAGTATCCTGTACCCCCGGCAGTTCAACGATAATGCGCTCGGCGCCTTGACGTTGTACTACAGGTTCGGCAACCCCAAGTTCGTTCACCCGGTTACGAATAGTGGTGATGTTCTGCGACAGAGCATCTTCTTTCACCTGCTTGAGGTAAACTTCGCTCATGGTGGCCATCAGGGCAAAGTTATTACCCTCGCTGGCGTCGCTGAACACCATATCGTTGGAGCGACTCTTCAGGAAGCTCTCGGCTTTAGCCAGATTTTCGGCATCGCGGAACTTGATCTCAATGCCTTTGGCCGTAGCCTTGACACCCGAGTAGCGTATCCCCTCTTCCCGCAGCTGACTGCGGAAATCGGCGATCTTGGCTTCTTCCATCTTGCGGATGGCTTCGCCCATGTCCACTTCCATCAGGAAGTGCACACCACCACGTAGGTCAAGACCCAGTTTCATCGGTGAACCACCGAGTGACTCGAGCCAGGCCGGTGTCGCCGGTGCCAGGTTCAACGCCACGCTGAACTTGTCACCCAAGGCTTCGGCTATCGCTTCTTTGGCCAACAACTGCTGTTCGGCATTGTTGACTCTGACGAGTAACTGACCGTTTTCCAACTCGGAACGCTTGACACCTATCCCCTTGCTTTGCAGCAAGTCGTTAACTTGTGTCTGGGTCGTGACAGTCACATCCGCACCGCGGGTGCCCACCACTTGTACCGCGTGATCCTCACCAAAAAGGTTAGGCACGGCATAGAAAGCCCCGATGGCGATGATAATGATCACCATCAGGTTCTTCCATAAAGGATACTTATTTAACACGCCTCAGCCCCCTTGGCTTATAGCGACTGGATAGAGCCTTTTGGCAATACCGCCGCGATATAATCTTTTTTGATGGTGATCTGGGTGCTGTCGTTCAGGCTCAGCAGAACATAATCATTCTCGTCGCTGATCTTGGCGATTTTACCTATGATGCCACCACTGGTCAGGACTTCGTCGCCCTTACCCAGGGACGCCATCAGATTTTTGTGCTCTTTAACACGCTTGGACTGAGGACGGAAGATCATGAAATAGAAGATCAGACCGAAGATCACCAGCATGAACACCAATTCCATGGTACCGCCAGACTGAGGAGCACCGGCAGCACTAGCGTAAGCATTTGAAATAAACATATTTTTCTCTTCTTATCAGCAAATAAAATCAATCCACCAATTCAGGTACTTCACGGCCTTGACGACCATAGAAGTCCTTCACAAAGGCGTCTAATGTACCTGTCTCAATGGCGCCGCGCAAACCTTCCATTAACCTTTGGTAGTAACGCAGGTTATGTATGGTATTGAGACGGGCCCCGAGAATTTCATTACAGCGGTCCAGATGGTACAGATATGCCCGTGAGTAGTTCTTACAGGTATAGCAGTCACATTCCGGATCCAGCGGTGATGTGTCGTCACGATGCCGCGCATTGCGGATCTTGATAACACCTTCTGTGACAAACAAGTGGCCGTTGCGGGCATTACGGGTTGGCATCACACAGTCAAACATGTCGATACCGCGACGCACGCCTTCAACCAGATCCTCCGGTTTGCCTACCCCCATCAGATAACGGGGCTTGTCTGTTGGGATCTGCGGGCAAACATGCTCCAGTACTCTGTGCATGTCCGCCTTGGGTTCCCCTACAGCCAAGCCGCCGACGGCATAGCCGTCAAAACCTATTTCCAACAAGCCCTTGAGGCTTTCATCACGCAGATCTTCATAGACACTGCCCTGAATAATCCCAAACAGTGAGTTGGGATTTTCCAGGCGGTCGAACTCGTCCCGTGAACGTTTTGCCCAGCGCAGTGACATCTGCATCGACTTGCGGGCTTCGTCGTGAGTGGCAGGATACGGCGTGCACTCATCGAAAATCATCACCACATCCGAGCCGAGCGAATACTGGATCTGCATCGACTTCTCGGCATCCATGAAAATCTTTTCGCCATTAATGGGCGAGCGGAAATGCACCCCTTCTTCGGTGATCTTACGGATATCACCTAGACTGAAAACCTGGAAACCACCCGAGTCGGTGAGAATCGGCCGCTGCCAGTTCATGAAATCGTGCAGGTCACCATGCTTACGCATGATCTCTTCACCTGGGCGCAGCCAGAGGTGGAAAGTGTTTCCCAGTAGAATATCGGCTCCGGTGGCGCGCACTTCTTCCGGAGTCATCCCCTTCACAGTGCCGTAAGTTCCAACCGGCATAAAAGCCGGGGTCTCGACTGTGCCACGGTCAAAAATCAATCGGCCCCGGCGTGCGCGGCCATCAGTTGTATCCAATTCAAATTTCATGATTTACCTCGTCAGAGAAACAGTCTGACCTTAATTACGCGGACTTAGGCCGCAGCGTATAGACAACAGAGGGTCGAAAAGGCAAAAGGTTCACCCTTAAGACAAAATACCCGCTCATTGAGGCGGGTATTTTAAAGCAAAAGTAGCGTTCAGTGAGCTTTTTTAGTCACAAACATAGCATCACCATAACTGAAAAAGCGGTATTTTTCGGCAATCGCGTGCCGATAGGCATTCATCACCTCATCAAAGCCGGCAAAAGCACTGACCAACATGATAAGAGTCGACTCCGGCAGGTGGAAATTAGTGACCATGGCATCCACTACCTGAAACTCATATCCGGGATAGATGAAAATGTCGGTATCCCCTTTGAAGGCCTGCAACTCGCCTTCACTGGCGCGAGCAGCGCTCTCGAGCGAACGCACGGAGGTGGTGCCCACCGCGATCACCCGTTTCCCGGCCGCCTTGGTGCTATGGATTTTGGCCACCACCTCGGCCGGCACTTCGGCCCACTCAGAGTGCATCTTGTGTTCCAGTACGTTATCAACCCGCACCGGCTGAAAAGTACCGGCGCCAACATGCAAAGTCACAAAGGCAATATCCACGCCTTTGGCTTTCAGCTCGGCCAACATATTGTCATCAAAGTGCAAACCGGCCGTCGGCGCCGCAACAGCCCCCGGGGTTTGGTTATAAACTGTCTGATAACGCTCTTTGTCGGCATCTTCATCGGGTCGATCGATATAAGGCGGTAGCGGCATATGACCTACCTGCTCCAGCACTTCAAGCACACTCGAACCGGAAACCAGTTCAAGTTCAAACAGCGCATCATGACGCGCTTTCATCAACATCTTGAAGCCGCCATCGAGTAAAATTTCACTGCCTTCCTTCGGCGACTTGGAGCTACGCACATGGGCAAGCACCCGCTTATCATCCAGCATCCGCTCCACCAGGATTTCCAACTTACCGCCGGTCGCCTTCTGCCCAAATAGGCGCGCCGGAATAACCCGGGTATTGTTGAATACCATGAGATCGCCTGGCTGAACCAGGTTCAACAATTCGGTGAAGCGGCAGTCGCTAAGAGCCCCGCTGTTACCATCCAGAGTCAGTAATCTGGACGCACTGCGTTTCTCCATAGGGAACTTGGCGATCAGTTCCTCTGGAAGATCGAAAGAAAAGTCTGCTACACGCATGAATGGGCCTCGGCTTAGCTGGAAACGGCGGCTAGTCTAGGGACTTGAGGCGTTAAGATCAAGGCTCCAGCGGTTCGTTTGCCTTTTCGGCAAGGGGCTTGTTGTCATCAAAGGGCTCGCGCCGATATTCGAGTTGCTCGAACGGAATATCTATATCTACCCTGCGCCTCTGGGGCCTTGACGTTTTGTTGATAAGTTTATTGAACCAGTCCCACATCATCCTTGATCCTCTGTGTCACCGAACGCTAAGCGTAGCATCTTTTTCCACTGAGCAAAAAGAGAACATTAATCAGCGTCAGAGACTGTTTTCATTTGCCGGCTTGTCATGGTAACTTGAGGGCGAATTCGACACCCAGTAGCCAATATGAACTTCCTTGCACACCTGCATCTGGCCGATATCAGCCAAACCTCTCTCGGCGCCAATCTCGCCGGCGACTTTGCCAAAGGCAATATTCAACAATTTCCCAAACATCTGCAACAGGGGCTCTGGCTCCACAGACAAATAAACAAATTAACCGATAGCCACGAGTTAACCCGCGAGTTAGTGCGTACTTTCCCCAAACCACTTGCCAGAGTGGCACCTGTACTGATGGATTTGGCCTTTGACCATATGCTGGCAAAATACTGGGAGGAATATCATCATCAACCTTTGGCCACCTTTTGCAACAAGGCCTACGAGAGCCTAAGGCAAACCCCCTCTCTGCCCAAAGGCTTAACCCAATTGGCACCTGTGATGGAGCAGCAGAATTGGCTATTGAGTTATCAAAGCCGTCAGGGGCTCAACAGTGCAGTGACAGGCGTGAGTCGCCGCCTTTCAAAGCCGGATCTGTTCAACGGTGCCCAACAAGCGCTGCAAAAACTCGATACCGAAATCGAAATCGCCTTTCGAACCTTTTACCCGCAATTGATGGCTTACAGCCGGATATGGGCCAGAAAGACTCCGGCTGAATTTCTCTGATGTAAACCAAACCCCAAGGGCCGCTTTGGTTGACGCCACAAAGCCACTTTTGCCGGCCCCGTGGCTTTGTTAGAATTACGCCTTCACGAAGGAGAGTTCATGCAAGTTTTTGAGTACCGCCCACCGGCCCTGCCCTGGCTCGATATCCGCTATCTGGATCGCGATATTATTATCATCAACAAACCAGCCGGGCTGTTGTCCAACCCTGGTCGCGCCGCCGTAACCCATGACTGCGCCCTCACCCGCTTACAGCGCCTGTATCCGGAAACCATATTGGTACACAGGCTGGACTGCGCCACCTCAGGGATCATGGTTTTCGCCCGCAACAAGGCCGCCGAGTCCAGTCTCAAGACTCAGTTTCAGGAGCGGCAAAGCGATAAACTGTATGTGGCCGAGGTGGCAGGACATCTTGAACAGCCAGCCGGTGTTATCGACTTACCACTGGCAGCGGATAAGGCCAACCCACCTCTGCAGCAAGTCTCTGAGCAAGGTAAGAGAGCAGTCACTCACTATAAGGTGCTTGAGCGCCGCGAAGATTCCAGCCTGGTGGCATTGCAACCGGAAACCGGCCGGACTCACCAGCTCAGAGTTCACATGCTCGCATTGGGGCATCCGATTTTAGGGGATGATTTCTATGGTGGATGTGAGATTGAAAATGCCCGTCCACGGCTCTGTCTGCATGCTGCCAGCCTGGCATTTTGCCACCCTTACTCGGGCGCCGAGATGCATTTTGTCAGCCTGTCACCTTTCTGACCCTTGCAAGGCTTGGTAAAGACAGCCTTAAAAAACAGCTAAAGAAAACGCCCGCTTAGCGGGCGTTTTCTTTTCAAGACTTAGTCAGACTGCTATCAGGCACTCATCACAGATTTGGGTTCCAGACTGAAGCTATCGCCTCCTTCGGTGCAAAACTGCAGCTTGCCCTCTGCGGTTAAAATAAAGTACTCACCAAACAGGTTACCACCCATATCTTCAAGACATAAACCGGCATTGGTCTGTTTGGACTTCATCTCATCCACGCTGTGGCAACCATCGCTGAACCAGGTTTCCAGAAACAGCTTGCCACCTTCACGATACAGAGTCAGCTCTTCACCACTGCCGGGGCGACTATCCTGCCAACAACCAAGAAATTCTCGCTGTTGTTCGTTCTGTCGGTGCAGACGCTTGCGCTTTTCTACTCCAGACATATCCATACCCTTAAACCATGTCAGCCCAGCCTCTTTGGCTGACCCCAAATGCATGACATTAAGCATAGAACTCATAGTGTCCCTTTACCCGGCCAAAAGTAACAGAAAAGTGAAAAATTTGATTCCAAATCATTAAAAACCAATAAGTTAGAATGAAATCTCTCGAATGTGCGCAGTGTAGCCCAGTGAAAAAATAAAAGTGTGATCAAGATCACTTATTGCAGCTAATTTAAGCAATTTATGAAATGACTCACACAATACCCTTCCCGTCTGCCGTTTGAACGGTCACACCATGGCAAATGGGGGCCAAAAACAAAGGGCGGCCCCGAGGCCGCCCTTTATCTTCAACAATATTAGCTTAGCTTGCGCTCTTCGGCCTGGCAGACTGCCGCGGTAAACAACACATCAGTGGAAGAGTTCAGTGCAGTTTCGGCCGCATCCTGAATAACCCCGATAACAAAGCCAACAGCCACCACCTGAATGGCGATGCTGTCGCTGATGCCAAACAAGCTACAAGCCAGAGGGATCAGCAGCAGTGAACCACCGGCTACCCCGGAGGCACCACAAGCCGACACAGCGGCCACCAGGCTCAACAGCAAAGCGGTAGGCAAGTCGACACTGGTTCCTGTGGTATGCACAGCTGCCAGGGTCAGTACGGTAATGGTAATTGCCGCGCCGCCCATGTTGATAGTGGCCCCCAGAGGAATAGAAACCGAATAGGTATCTTTATGCAGTTTGAGGCGCTCACACAAGGCCATGTTCACCGGAATATTGGCGGCGCTCGAACGGGTAAAGAAGGCGGTTACGCCACTCTCTCTCAGACAAGCGAACACCAGAGGGTAAGGATTGCGTCTTGTCTTGAAGAATACCAAGAGCGGATTCACAACCAGGGCTATAATAGCCATACTTCCCAGTAAAACGCCGAGCAGACGGCCATAATTGTACACTTCCTCAAAACCGCTCTCGGCAAAGGTCACGGCCACCAGACCGAAAATGCCTATCGGCGCCAAGCGGATAATAAAGCGCACCATCTGTGAGATCCCATGACTGACATCGGCAAATACCTGTTTGGTCGAATCACTGGAATGATGCAGTGCCAGCCCAAGACCAATACCCCAAGCCAGAATACCGATATAGTTGGCATTCATCAGAGCATTGACTGGGTTGTCGACCAATTTGAACAACAGGGTATTGAGAACTTCCAGAATACCTTGCGGCGGCGACAATAACTGTTCAGGCGCCCTGAGCTTGAGTGTGGTGGGAAACATAAAGCTCATTACCACAGCTGTAAGTGCCGAGGCAAAAGTGCCGAACAGGTACAGAGCGATAATTGGCCGCATATTGCTCTTGGTATTTTTCTTCTGATTGGCAATCGATGCCGCCACCAGCAGAAATACCAGGATCGGCGCTATCGCCTTAAGCGCGCCGACAAAAAGATCTCCAAGGAAAGAAACGCTCTTTGCCCATTCCGGAGCAAAGTGTGCGAGCCCCATGCCCGCGATGATCCCCAAAAGGATTTGCAGTACAAGACTGCTCTTGGCCAATCGGGCCAAAAGTAAAGAAAATTGGTTCATTGCCTGACCTGTATTTATTATCTTTCTGGCACCAGTGCCACAGGAGTTACGTTTTTAGCGGATGAAACCACTAATGTCTAGCTTTGAAGCCTATTTGTGTCGTCTGGATAACCCTGAAAACGCATTTTGGCAACAGCAATGTCATTTTTGACTATCTTGTGCAATTTGCGCGCCTCTGAGCATGGCATCAATAAGTTCGTGGGCATCGAACTTGGTCAGAGCTTCGTTGGCACCCACCTGGTGCGCCTGACTAACGCTGATTTCACTGGAAAGCGAGGTATGCAGAATAATATATGCGCCGGCGAGTGCCGGTTTGTCTCTCACCTCAAAAGCGAGTTCATAACCATCCAGCCCCGGCATTTCGATATCGCTCACCAGGAGATCCACAGGGCGTTTTTCGGCCGCAGCCTTTTCCATGATAGCCAAAGCCTGAGCACCGTTTGAGGTGACTTCATAGGGGATATTTATGGAGTCCAGCGCATCGGACAGTTGCTTTCTGGCTACTTTGGAGTCGTCCACCAGCAAGATCCGCAGTGGTTTCAACCTTTCCCTTTGTACATCGGTCAGCGTGGCCACACTCTGAGCCGCAATCGGGAAAATCTTTGACAGCAGCAACTCAACATCCAGCAGCTGCACCAGCTTATTGTCGTAACGGGTCACTCCGGTGAGATAGGCATTGCGTCCCAGGTTATCCGGCGGTGATTCAATATCACGCCAGTTACATTCGAGGATCTTGTCTATACCGCGAACCAGAAAGCCTATCTCCATCCGCTGGCAATCTGTGATGATAATAAAACAGCTCTTGCGCTCCTCTGCCGTGACCGGGCGATAACCAACGGCCGCCGCCATATCCACCACAGGAATGGTATGTCCTCTGAAGTTTACCGCCCCCATCACAGCCGGATGAGATTGGGGGATCTGGTTTAGTGGCATATAAGGCACCAACTCTCGGATCTTCAGGGTACCTATAGCAAACAGCTGGCTTGCCGACAGATGAAACAGCAGCAGTCCCTGAGATTGATTGGCCTTACTCTTCATAACAACACCATTACAGACAATAAGTTAAACGCTTCAGGATAACACAGGCCAGGGATCTTGGTGGCCAGCTGCAATTCACAATTGCGATTCAATAGGCAAAAGGCTGAGAATATCGGCACTGAGGCGGCGCCAGAAACCGGCGGCGGGCTCGTTATAGAACACCTCTTGTTTGGCATCGTCATGCCACACCAGCTCATCCTCCTCCAGCGCCAATCGGTAAGCATTACGCAGTAAGGCGCCGCCCAGTTGCTGCTGAATATGTTCAGCCAACTTGGGCTGATGTAGCAAAATTCCCATTTCAGTATTGATCCAGGCAGAGCGGGGATCAAAGTTGAATGAGCCAACAAACACCTCTTCATCGTCCAACACAAAGGTTTTGGCATGCAAACTGGTGCGTGAACTGCCACGCCATGCCGACGGCTTATGAGCGGGATCGGCCTTCACCTCATAGAGCCTGACACCGGCTTCCAGCAGTTGCCGACGATACTTCTTGTAGCCGCCATGCACGGCCACTACATCTGTAGCAGCCAGGCTATTGGTCACCACAGTAACCTCAATACCATTGGCTACCGCCTGTGCCAGAGCATCGGCCCCTTTGGATGTGGGCACAAAATAAGGCGAGATGATCAGTATGTTGTTTTCAACCTGGGACAGAAAACGACCGATATCAGCCAGCATCCAACTTTCGGGCTCGGCACTGCGCAGCTTATCGGGCGGATCGAACAACACCTTGGCTTCGCCCCAATACCAGTCGAGTTGCTGCTGCTTCATATTGGCGATCAACTGACTCTGTAACAAGCGTTGATAATAAGGATGATCCTGCATCGCCTGCTGCTCCTGCCGCATCTTGGCATCGGCCTGCAACAGTTTTTCCCGGGTCATACGCTTGGGTAGCAGTTGCTCAAGCGGAATAGTCAGCGGTGCATTCCAATAAAGATCAAACTGTTCAGAGATAACAGGTATCGCCTCGCCTATGGTAAGCAAGTCAAAGTCACCGAACTCAAGTTCATCGTTAGCGGAAAAATACTCATTGCCTATATTGCGCCCCCCCACCACTGAGACCATATTGTCCACTGTCAGCGACTTATTGTGCATTCTGTGGTTCAAACGGGCAAAACCGAACAACCAGGACATGCCTCTGAAGGTGCGGGAATAAACTGGGTTATAGAGGCGAACCTGAATATTGGGATGATGATTCAAGGCCGCCAGCCCAGATTCGAGCGGCGCGCTGGTAGTATCATCCAGCAACAGCCTCACCCGCACCCCGCGCTCAGCAGCTTCCAATAGTTGCCAAACCAAGGTTTTACCGGTTTCATCGGCCCGATAGATATAATACTGCAGATCGATACTGCTCTGGGCACTGCGGATAAGCGCCAACCTGGCAATGAAGGCATCGACACCTTCAGCCAAGGGTAGTACGCCCGTCTGCGATGGGTGGACGGACAATTGAGGTTCCAGATAATCCAGCAAGACAGAACTCTCCGGCGTTGCCAGATAGCTGGAGTCGCTGTAAGCGGGATCCCGTGTCGGTGCCGAACTGCAAGCGCTAAGCAAGGACAAAAGAACCAGCAATATTCCAAACTGTGGCAACATTTTGAATATTCTTCGAAATAGTGAAGAGTATTCAAGCATTAATTCGTTCCGGGATCCAGCATTCCCGCCTCCGGCTTTCGCATGTTATTCCTGCAAAGCATAGAGCACATCGAACACAAACTGGTCCCAACCATGGGAATCAAAGGCCGCATCGGCCACCGCACGAATACGGGCAACGGCATGCAGCGGCGCCACGCCATGCTCCATCAAGTAGTAGGCCAACAACAGGCAGGTTCGGTTTTGCCCCGACTCACAATGTACCAATACCCCTAGCCCGGCTGCACGCTGGCGCTGGATAAAGTCGAGCGCCTTGGGTAACTGCTCGACGCAGCGCCGCAAATCGGCATCCAGCGGTGCTTCTCCACTAGGTAAAGGGATACAGGCAAACTCAAATTGCGACTGAGGCCAATAGGCCGCCACATTATCAGCCAAGGAAAGAACAGCGCCTATCCCGGAGCGCTGCAGCTCATCGAAATCCCAGTTCTGGCCTACTGGCCCCCGGCTTCCTGCCAACTCTCCCTCTTCCAACCAAAAGAGTGGTTGCATCTGTGTTTTCCTCAGTAATACGCAACTTTTGCTTGGCTTCAGAATACCCCAAATCGATAGAGAATTTCGTTGATTTATGCCAAAAAGGTTAACTGGGGCGGCCAGCTTCCAAGTTCAGCAATTGCTGCTTCATGGCGAGCCCCCAAGCATAGCCGGTCAACCTGCCATCCTTGCCTATGACTCTGTGACAAGGCACGATGATCGCTATCGGGTTGGCACCATTGGCAGTGCCGACAGCGCGGACCGCTTTCGGGTTATCAATTTTTACGGCCAGCTCACCGTAACTGGTAAAACTGCCATAGGGCAACCCCACCAACGCCTGCCAAACGGTACGTTGGAAGCGTGTCCCCTTGGGAGCCAACGGCAGCTCGAAGACCTGTCTGGCTCCGGCAAAATACTCCAGGAGCTGGCTCTTGGTCTGCGCCAATATCACCTCAGCCCGCGCCTTTTGCGCTGCACTCGCGCTCACCAGCGTTATCCGGCGCTCTCTGTCATCCCCTGTCAAAACCGACAGGTGGGACAGCCCATGAGGCCCCGCAGCAAGCCATAGCCGGCCCACAGCCGAATCCATGATGAGCTCCGCCACCGGCAGCAATTCTGCTGCTGGCCACTCTTTACTCAGCGATACGGCCAAGCTCGGTTTATCTTGTGTATTCATAGGATTAATCCCTTGATTTTATGGCTTTTGAATAGGTGTTTGACTCTGATGCCTGTCACCTTTGCAACCCATATCCGAGCTCTTCATTCATTGCTATTAATGGGTTCTATGCCGACTGCCAAAGTTGCAGAGTAAGATAACTGCCCCAGGGCGACGCGGCTTCAGTAACACCTTGCAGTAACGCTTGGTAATGGGCCGCACTTTTCTTGCCTTTGTGCTGAGCAACTGCACCTTGTGTAGCCGAATCCGGGTTAATTTGAGCCAAGTTCCCGTTAACCTCGGTCGAGATTGCCGTTTCACCAAGCAGCGTGAGCAGACGCTTACGGATTATCAAGTCGCCGCCGAGCAACACATCAGGATCCGACAACCCGCGCATTCTGGCGTAGGCTATGGTCCAAGGGCCAATCCCTTTCAAACTGAGCCAAGCCTCGGGCTCGGTATCACCATGCTCAAGCTGAAAACGCGCCAACTCAGCCAATGCCGTCTTTCTGCTTGCGGGCATTTTCAACTCGTCAAAGTCCGCCGCCAACATGCTTTCGGGCTCGGGAAAGAAGCTAATTTCCCGCCCGGCGATAACTCGCCTCTCACCTCTGGCTGCCACCAACTGCCCCAACAGTTTTGTGGCTTGGGTAACGCTGACCTGCTGGCCCAGAACAGCCCGCACACCGGCTTCAAACAGAGAGCCTGCTGCCGGTAGCCTCAGCCCCGGCTCCCAACCAAAGGTGGAGTCTGCCAGTGTGATAGGTTGCAACACTTGCTCAACCTGCTGCATATCAGCGTCGAGATCCAATATCCTTCTTATCCGATTGACCAATACCGGCAACAAGCTAAGCTCGGCGCCCTCTTCCAATGCCAGGGTAACTGCGACTCTATTTTGCGAGGCCTGCAACTCGGCAAAAAACCAAGCTTTGAACCCGCCTTTGTCGCTGTTGAGTAACAGGCTGCGACCATAGCCCTGACGGCCATTAAGTTCAAACCACTCCATTCCTGTTACCGCCCGCAGGCGATAGAAATCAAGCAACGCTTGCCAGGCATATGGCGGCCGGTAACTCAAAAACAGTTGCATCCTGTTACTGTCGTCCATTTGCGTATCAGCGCTGCGTCTGAGCGCCGACGGGGTAAGCTGCAGCTGACTCTGAAACACTTCGTTGAAGCGACGAATGCTCGTGTATCCCGCAGCCAAAGCCACCTGCGTGATAGGGAGCCGGGTTTGGTGCAGCAGCTGCTTGGCAAACATCAACTGCTGAAACGCAGCGTATTGCTTGGGAGACAGGCCCAACGCTTCGACAAACAGCTTGCGCAGATAACGACTGCTGATCCCGAGGCGCTGTGCCAAGTGCTCGACACCTTTCGCCGACTCGCCGCTCAAGGCGCCCTGCTCTATCAGGGTTACTGCCCGCTCCAGCGTGGTTCTCGTGCCTTTCCAAGCACAGGAGCCTGGGGCACTTTCCGGACGACAACGCAAACAGGGGCGCAAACCTTGATTTGCCGCGGCGGCGGCCGAGAAAAAGTATTCGACATTTTCCTCTTTTGGCGCCACTGCCGGACAGATAGGCCGGCAATAGATACCCGTCGTCTTCACCCCGATAAAGAAGCGGCCATCAAACCTGGGATCGCGGCTAAGTCTCGCCCGGCGACAGGTGTCGGTGCTGAGCTCGGTAAAAATCGTCATCATCTGTTTCGCTATTGCGGGGTATCCTGAATGCAGGTTACCCCGCGAACACAGGTGAAACCAGCGGAAAACGGAACTTAACCCCGAGGTTAGATAAGTCCAACTTCGACACGCGCCTGCATGCCTTCAGTCAGACACCTTGAACACCAGGCCACTCTCTACAAAAAGAGCCCCGCAAGAGGACTTATTCGCATCCTCCCGAAATCCAAGCCGTTGTTGCTGATTAATAGCTGCCCTGCCGGTAAAAATTGGTTATGCTGGAACGGTTTGAATAAAAATCACTCCTGATCCGCAAGGCCCTGTGTCTGCTCGCATAACCGGGCAAGGATCAATCTTTGCCAAGAGATATATCGCCCATAACAGTTTGCCAAGAGAAGCCCATGATAAAGACGTTATTTTCCCGCTTTGAACGCTGGACGGATCCACTGCCGGATATAGAACCGTCTCCGCCACCCAAAGGGCTCTATGCTTTTTGCCGCCACTACACCAAAGGGTTCGAGCGACCGCTGATATTGATGTCAATATTGACCGCGATTCTGGCCATGCTGGAAGTGTCACTGTTTGGCTTTATGGGCCAATTGGTTGACTGGCTGGTAGACAAGGATCCACAAACCCTGCTGCAGGATGAAGGACTCAAACTACTCGGCATGACCTTGCTGGTACTCGTGCTCTTGCCTGTACTCATCTTGCTGCACGCCTTGATTGTCTACCAAAGTCTGCTGGGCAACTATCCGATGGCTATCCGCTGGCTGGCGCACAAATACCTGTTGAAACAGAGTGTTTCCTTCTATCAGGACGACTTTGCCGGCCGCATAGCCACCAAGGTGATGCAAACCTCTCTGGCGGTGCGGGAAACCGTGATGAAACTCTTGGACGTGCTGGTCTACATAATGGTGTATTTCACCTCCATGTTGGTGATGATAGCCAGTGCCGATATGCGCTTGATGCTGCCCATGTTGGCATGGCTTGCCATCTATATCGGCCTGCAGTGGTATTTCGTGCCCAAGCTGAAAGCCGTGTCTACCGAGCAGGCCGATGCCCGCTCAACCATGACGGGTCGAATCGTCGACAGTTACACCAATATTGCCACGGTCAAACTTTTCTCCCACACCCAGCAGGAAGCCGAATACGCTCAGTCGAGCATGAAAACCTTCCTGGATACCGTGCACCGGCAGATGCGCCTGGTCACCGGAATTAATGTCAGTGTGCAGCTGCTGAACTATTTCCTGGCCTTTAGCGTAGCCGCCGTATCCATCTGGCTCTGGAGCGACAGTGCCATCAGTGTCGGCGCCATAGCGATTGCCGTCAGTTTGGCTCTGCGCCTCAACGGCATGTCGCAATGGATAATGTGGGAAATCAGCTCACTGTTTGAAAATATAGGGACAGTGGCCGATGGTATGAGCACCCTGTCCAAACCCACCCGCATTCTGGATGCCGAAGATGCCAAAGCCATTTTAGTTGAGCAAGGGCAAATCGATTTCGATAAGGTCAGCTTTCACTATGGAGAACAGAGCGGCGTGCTGGAAGGCCTGGATTTACAGATTAAGCCAGGTGAAAAAGTCGGTCTGGTGGGGCGCTCGGGTGCCGGTAAGTCCACCTTGGTCAATCTGCTGATGCGTTTTCATGATGTGGAAAAGGGAAGAATTCTGATAGATGGTCAGGATATACGTAAAGTCTCCCAGGATTCGCTGCGCTCACAGATAGGCATGGTGACTCAGGATACCTCCTTGCTGCACAGGTCCATCAGAGAAAATATTCTTTATGGTCGTCCCGATGCCACTAAAGAGGAACTGGAGCAGGCGATCATCAAGGCCCAGGCCAGTGAGTTTATCGCCTCTTTGACAGATCCGTCGGGGAATACCGGGCTGGATGCCCAGGTGGGTGAACGGGGTGTCAAATTATCCGGCGGTCAAAGGCAGCGTATTGCCATCGCCAGGGTGTTATTGAAAGATGCGCCAATCCTGATCCTGGATGAAGCCACCTCGGCACTCGACTCGGAAGTGGAAGCGGCAATTCAGGAAAGCCTCTATCAATTGATGGAAGGAAAAACCGTTATCGCTATCGCTCACAGGCTATCAACCATAGCCGCCATGGATAGATTGATAGTACTGGATCAGGGCAAAGTCGTCGAACAAGGCAGCCATCAGGAACTGATCCGCAGCAAAGGGATTTACGCCCAACTGTGGGCCCACCAAACAGGCGGTTTTATCGGTGTAGACTGAGATATCTTTACCGCCCCGCTTTTCAGCATAGAAAAACACTCCAGGAAGCCATCGCGGCTTCCTGTTTTTTTAAGCCTTCCATATAAAGAAGCACTCACCTTGACTAACTGTGACTTGGTTACTCAAGTAACGACTTTTTATTCAAGTAGTCACTCAATGGGTATCGGGGCAAAACAATCTGGCGTATCGGTTAATAAGACCTGAGCCCAATAAGAGCTGCATTTTGGGGACACTTCTAGATACATGGTTGGATAAATACTCTAACAATCCCATTCGGGGTTAGAGAGTGCTGTTTTCGATAGGAAGCAAACGTTGAAGGACAGATAACAAAAAACCACCCTAAGGTGGTTAGTGTTTCTCTTGAAGGAGAATCTTTGGTGGAGCTAGACGGGATCGAACCGTCGACCTCTTGCATGCCATGCAAGCGCTCTCCCAGCTGAGCTATAGCCCCGAAATTCTGTCAAAAAC